>JAJHPN010000347.1 GCA_020890855.1 Candidatus Contendibacter sp.
CCCCGGTGGTGGTCTCGCAGGTCTGGTACAAAGTCGGCTCCAGCTATGAACCGGGCAGCCTGACCGGCATTTCCCACCTGCTCGAACACCTGATGTTCAAAGGCACCGCCGACGTGCCGGGCGGCGAATTCTCCCGCATCATCGCCGCTAACGGCGGAGATCAGAACGCCTTTACCAGCCGCGATTACACCGCCTATTTCCAGACCCTGGAGAAGGAGCGGCTGGAATTGAGCTTTCGGCTGGAGGCGGATCGGATGCGCCATCTGTTGCTGAAACCGGAAGATGTTGCCAAGGAAGCGCAAGTCGTGGCGGAGGAGCGTCGGCTGCGCACCGATGATCAGCCAGAGGCGCTCACCCAGGAGCAGTTTCAGGCGGCTGCCTACGTCACCAGTCCTTACCGGCATCCGATCATCGGCTGGATGGGGGATATTCAAACGATCACACCGGAAGAGTTGCGGAACTGGTATCAGCAATGGTATGCGCCGAACAACGCGACACTGGTGGTGGTCGGCGACGTAGAACCGGCCAAAGTGCGCGAACTGGCGGAAAAACATTTCGGCCCGTTGCCGCCCAGCGTTCTGACCCCGCCGAAACCGGCGCTGGAAACTCCCCAACTCGGCGAACGGCGAATCGTAGTCAAGGTTCCGGCGGAGGCGCCTTATGTCGCGCTTGGCTATAAAGCGCCAACCCTGAAAACCGCCACTGAACCGTGGGAACCCTACGCGCTGGCGGTGCTGGACGGCATTCTCGACGGCGGCAACAGTGGCCGGATCAGTCGCAATCTGGTGCGCGGTTCGCAGGTCGCCGCCGCTGCCGGAACCAATTATGGTCTGACCTCACGGCTGGAGGAGCTGTTCACGCTGGCCGGCAATCCGGCGCCAGGCCGCAACAACGCCGAATTGGAGCAGGCGTTGCGGGCCGAGGTGGCGCGACTGCGGGAGGAGTTGGTCAGCGCGGATGAGTTGGCGCGAGTGGTCGCGCAGGTAATCGCCGCCGATGTCTATCAGCAGGATTCGCTATTTTATCAGGGGATGCGGCTCGGAACGCTGGAAACGGTCGGGCTGGGCTGGAAAACACTGGATGATTATGTGCAGCGCGTGCAGGCGGTGACGCCGGAGCAGGTGCGCGAAGTCGCCCGCAAGTATCTGATTGATGACCGGCTGACCGTGGCGACCCTGGAGCCATTGCCGCTGAAAAAGGATTTGTCCGCAGAATCCACGAAAGGGGCGGAAAAAAGATGAACAAGATGGAAAAAGATTAAAAAGATGACCATGCGGTTGATGGAATGCCGACCTCCTTATTCTGATCTCCAGAGACTCTTTTTTATGTCCCCGTTAAAATCATTTTTATCTGGTATTTTTGTCACAGCGTTATTGCTGGTTTCGACCTTGGCCGCTGCGGTCCCTGCTATTCAGAACTGGCGCACCGCCAATGGCGTTCCGGTCTATTTCATTCCAGCGCGGGAATTGCCGATGGTCGATGCACAAATCCTGTTCAACGCCGGTTCAGTCCGGGATGGCGACCGACCCGGTCTGGCTCAACTGACCAATGCGTTGCTGGAGGAAGGGGCGGGCGACTGGTCGGCGGATGTGATTGCCGACCGGCTGGATCGGGTCGGCGCCCGACTCAGCGCCAGCTCGCGACGCGATTCGGCTTCAGTCTCGCTCCGCAGTCTGGTCGATCCGCGTTATCTGCAACCGGCGGTGGAAACCGTCGCCCGGTTGTTGCGAGAACCCACTTTTGCCCCGGATGCGGTGGATCGGGTCCGGCAGCAGATGTTAAGCGCCCTCCAGGAGCGCGCCCAGTCGCCCGGCGCTATCGCGCAGGATGCTTTTTTCAAGGCGCTTTACGGCGCTCATCCCTACGCTTCCCCGCCGGATGGGACCGCCGCCAGTCTGAATGCAGCAACTCGCGCCGAGGTGCAGGCTTTTCACCATCGTTATTACACCGCCGCTAATGCTGTCGTTGCTCTCGTTGGCGATCTGGATCGGCCCGCTGCTGAGCAACTGGCGAATGCCTTGGTGGGCGCTTTGCCGAAAGGCGAACCCGTCCCGCCGCCGCCCGCGCCGCCGGTTCCCGCCAGCCAGACGATCCGCATTCCCCACCCGTCCAGCCAGAGTCATATCCTGATCGGGCAATTGGGCGTTAGCCGCGCTGATCCTGATTATTACGCGCTGTTTCTGGGCAACCACGTCTTCGGCGGCAATGGGCTGGTTTCGCAGCTCTCGCAGGAAATTCGCGAGCAGCGCGGGTTGGCTTATGGAGCCTACAGCGCCTTTGCCCCGATGCGTCAGGCCGGCCCGTTCCTGATCAATCTGCAAACCCGCAATGATCAGGTTGATACCGCATTGCAGGTGGCTCAGGCCACTTTGCGCGAGTTCACTGCCAACGGACCTAAACCCCAGATTCTGGAAGAAGCCCGCCAGAACATTACGGGCGGCTTTGCCCTTGATCTGGCCGGTAACGGTAAACTGGCGGCGGCGCTGGGCGGAATCGCCTTTTATAACCTGCCGCTGGATTATTTGCAGACCTACATCACCCGGATGAACGACATTACTTTGGAACAAGTGAAGGCCGCCTGGCAACGCCATGTCCAGCCAGATCAGTTGATTACCGTGATCGTCGGTGGTTCGGCGACGCCGGCCAAACCGCAATGAACCGGCGCGGCGGTCACGCTAACCAGATTCGCATTATCGGCGGCCAGTGGCGCAGTCGGCGGCTGGAATTCCCGGATGCGCCCGGCGTGCGGCCCACTCCGGATCGAGTGCGGGAAACCCTGTTTAACTGGCTCGCACCAATGCTGCCGGGCGCGCGCTGTCTGGATTTGTTCGCCGGCAGCGGCGCATTGGGGATCGAGGCGCTGTCGCGGGGCGCGGCAGAAGTAGTGTTCGTGGAACGCGATCCGGCAGCGGTTCGCGCCCTGCGGGACAATCTGGCGCGACTGAAGGCGGAGAACGGGCGGGTGGAACTGGCCGAGGCGCTAACCTGGTTGCGCCAGCCGGGAACGCCTTTTGAAATCGTGTTCCTCGATCCACCCTTTGGCGCAGGCTTGCTGGAGCCGGTCTGCGCGGCGCTGGAAGCGGGCGGTTGGTTACAGGCGACGGCCTGGATCTATCTGGAGGCGGAAGCCGGATGGCGGCCTGCTTCATTGCCCGCCCATTGGACGCTGCATCGGGAAAAAACCGCCGGGATGGTGGCGTATCGGTTGGCGCGACGGGAACTCACTTAAACCGACCAGCGGTAATCCCATGACCACCCAACTCTTCACTCTCCGCGCCCAGTTTCAACCGGCTGGCGATCAGCCGGAGGCCATTAGCGCCCTCGTCGCTGGTCTGCATCATGGTCTGGCTCATCAAACCCTGCTCGGCGTGACCGGCAGCGGTAAAACCTTTGCCGTCGCCAATGTGATTGCCGCCATGCAACGCCCGGCGCTGGTGCTGGCCCCCAATAAAACCCTGGCCGCGCAACTCTATGGCGAAATGAAGGAGTTTTTTCCCGATAACGCGGTGGAGTATTTCGTCTCCTATTACGATTATTACCAGCCCGAAGCCTATGTGCCGTCGTCCGATACGTATATCGAGAAGGACGCCTCGATTAACGAGCATATTGAGCAGATGCGGCTGTCAGCGACCAAGGCGATCCTGGAGCGACCTGACACCATTATTGTCGCCACCGTGTCGGCGATTTATGGGCTTGGCGATCCGAACTGGTATATGAAAATGCTGCTGCATCTGGTGCGTGGTGAGAAGATTGAGCAACGCGCCATTCTCCGCCGCCTGGCCGATTTGCAATACACCCGCAATGACCTTGAATTGGCGCGAGGGACGTTCCGGGTGCGTGGCGAGATCATTGATATTCATCCCGCCGAGTCGGATCAGGAAGCGCTGCGGGTGGAATTATTCGATGACGAAATTGAAGCACTCAGCCTGTTTGATCCATTGACCGGCAAGGTATCTCGCAAAGTTCCCCGCTATACCGTCTATCCTAAAACCCATTATGCCACGCCCCGCGAACAGCTATTGAAAGCTGTCGATTTCATCAAGGAAGAATTGCGGGAACGATTAGCGGAATTGCAGGCCGCCAATAAACTGCTGGAAGCGCAACGCCTGGAGCAGCGCACCCGCTTTGATCTCGAAATGATCCTTGAGCTGGGTTATTGCAGCGGCATCGAGAACTATTCCCGTTATCTGTCCGGGCGCAATCCCGGTGAAGCGCCGCCGACTCTGTTTGACTATCTGCCGCCGGATGCGCTGATTTTCGTTGACGAAAGCCATGTCACTGTTCCGCAATTGGGCGCGATGTACAAAGGCGACCGGTCGCGCAAGGAAACGCTGGTCGATTACGGATTCCGGCTGCCGTGCGCCCTGGATAACCGGCCATTGCGCTTTGACGAGTTTGAACGACTCAGCGGCCAGACCATTTTCATTTCCGCCACGCCCGGCCCTTTTGAGCTGGAGCGCTCCGGCGCTGCCGTCGTGGAACAGGTGGTGCGCCCAACCGGACTGATTGATCCGGAAACCGAGGTGCGCCCGGCATTGCATCAGGTCGATGATTTATTGGGCGAAATCCGCGAGCGGGTTGAACGGCAAGAGCGGGTGCTGGTGACGACCCTGACTAAGCGGATGGCCGAGGATTTAACCAGTTATCTGGCTGAAAACGGGGTCAAGGTGCGCTATCTGCACGCCGACATTGATACCGTGGAGCGGGTCGAAATCATTCGCGATTTGCGACTGGGCAAATTTGATGTGCTGGTCGGGATTAATCTGCTGCGCGAAGGACTGGATTTGCCGGAGGTGTCGCTGGTCGCCATTCTCGACGCCGACAAGGAAGGTTTTCTGCGTTCGGATCGATCCCTGATTCAGACCATTGGCCGCGCCGCTCGCCATTTACGCGGCAAGGCGATTTTATATGCTGACCGGATCACCGCTTCAATGCAGCGGGCGCTGGATGAAACCGACCGCCGCCGCGCCAAGCAGCAGATTTTTAACCAGACCCACGGCATTACCCCACGCGGCATTCAAAAAGCAGTGGCGGATATTCTGGAAGGCGCGTATCCCGAAGCCACGGCACAAGCGGCGCTGGTGGCTGAAGAAAGTGTGGCTTACGCCCGCGAATCGCCAGCGGCGCTGATGAAAAAGATCAAGCAACTGGAGCAGGCCATGTACCGCCATGCCCGCGATCTGGAGTTTGAGGAGGCGGCGAAACTGCGCGATGAAATTCAGCGGATTCGTCGGTTCGGGCTGGGACTGCCGGAATCAAAAGGCGCTTGAAGCGGAAAACCACGCCCGGCTTTTGCTATTCCACTCTGGTCATTTGCTTCAAAATAAAGCCGTTTCAATCAACCAACGAGCGATGCCGATGAGTGGCGAATTACCTGATTTCATCCGCTGTGGCCGGGCGATCTGCGGCGACCTGCTTCAGGCCGAACGGCGCGAATGGTGGTTGAGTAACGGCTTGGGCGGTTACGCCGCCGGGACGGTGGCCGGAACCCTGACGCGGGGCTATCACGGCCTGCTGATCGCGCCGCTGCGGCCACCGCTGGATCGGCGACTGGTCTTTGCCAAGGCCGACGCTACTCTGATTGATGGCGACCGCAACATCGCCCTGTTCAGCAATCGCTGGGCCGGCAGCGTGGTCAGCCCTGAGGGTCATGTCCATCTGGAATCGTTCCATCTCGACGGGCGGATGCCGGTCTGGCGGTTCGCGATCGGCGACCTGGTGCTGGAGCAGCGCATCTGGCTGGAGCCGGGCGCTAATACCTCCTATGTCGCCTGGCGGCTGACTTCGGCAAGCGCCGCTCGCCCGTTGCAACTCCGGGTGCGCCTGCTGGTGAATGGGCGCGACCACCACGCCCGCACCCGGATGGCTGATTTTCAGCCGGTGCTGTCCGCGCCTGATCCAGCGGTGCGGCGGATTGAAACCAGCGCTTTCACCCTGCGATTGTGGGCCTGCGGCGGGGTCATCCAGGACGGGATGAGCTGGTTCGAGAACTTTGATCTGCCGGTCGAGCATGAACGCGGTCTCGATCCTTGCGATCATCATTTCTGTCTCGGTGAAGCCGTGTTGGACTTGCCGTTCGGAGTCTGGACCGGGGTCGTCGCCAGTCTGGATGAGGTCGCCGATCTGGATTTGACGGCCGCCATGCAGCGGTTCCGGGATCGGGATCGATTGTTGTTGGCTGAGGCTGAAGCGCACGTTCCCGAATGGCGCAGCGCTCCCGACTGGACGCGGCAACTGCTGTTGGCGGCGGACAGCTTCATCGTCAGCCGGCCCTTGCCCGACGGCTCGCCGGGTCAGTCGGTGATCGCCGGCTATCCGTGGTTCGGCGACTGGGGCCGGGACACCATGATCGCCCTGCCCGGATTAACGCTGGCCACGGGCCGCGCCGATCTGGCCCGGCGCATTCTGCTCACCTACGCCCGCTTCATCGATCAGGGGATGTTGCCCAATCAGCTTCCCGCCGCCGGAGAAGAGCCAGCCTATAACACGGTGGACGCGGCGCTCTGGTATGTCGAGGCGTGGCGGGCCACGGTTGCGGCCAGCGCCGATGCCGCCCGGCTGGCTGAGGCGTTTCCTATCGTGCAGGAAATCATCGCCTGGCACGTCGCCGGAACCCGTTATGGCATCGGCATGGACGCCAACGACGGTCTATTGCGGGCGGGTGAATCGGGTACGCAACTGACCTGGATGGACGCCAAGATCGGCGACTGGGTGATCACGCCGCGCCTTGGCAAACCGGTCGAGATCAATGCGCTCTGGTACAACGCGCTGCGCAGCGTGGCGAGTTTCGCTCGCCGTCTGGGCCAGTCGCCAGTCCTGTATGACGATTTGGCCGATCAGGTGCGGCACGGCTTTCGCCGCTTCATTCGCCCCGACGGCAAGGGCTTGTTTGATGTGCTGGACGGTCCCGACGGCGACGACGCCTCGCTTCGCCCGAACCAGATTTTTGCCGTCAGCCTGCACCACAGTCCGCTCGACCGCGCCACGCAGTACACCGTGCTGCGGGTCTGCGGCCAGGAATTGCTGACCTCCTGCGGCTTGCGCTCACTGACGCCGCGTCATGCCGACTTCCGGCCCTGCTACCTCGGCAATGTTCGGGAACGCGACAGCAGCTATCACCAGGGACCGGTGTGGGGCTGGCTGCTCGGCCATTACGCGCTGGCTCATTACCGGGTGCATGGCGACGCGGCAGCGGCCCAAGCCTGGCTCGAACCGATCCGCGATCATTTGAGTGATGCCGGACTGGGTACGGTGAGCGAGATTTTCGACGGCGCTCCACCGCACCTGCCGCGCGGCGCGCCGGCGCAAGCCTGGTCGGTAGCCTGCATCCTTGATGCCTGGCAACGATTGGAGCGGTTGACTAAGCCGCCGCCTCCGCACCCTTTGTCGCTTCCGCCGGAGGCAACAGGCTGATCACTATCCAGCCGGGACCGGGTTGCAGGGTTTCCCGGGTTGAAAAGACTCGCAACAGACCCTTGGAATCGAGCGCAAACAGCGGGATTGCCTGCCCGCCCCATTTGTTGCGAAAGGCGGCAAAATCGAAACTGGCCGTTAGCGGGGTGGCGCGAATGGCATGACCTTGATCCAGCCGTTCCTGAAGCCGGTTCAGCGTGACCTGCTCGCCAAACAGGCGGGCAGTGCGGTAAGAATGCACAATGCGGACCCGATCGGCATCATCGCGTTCCTCATCCAGCCGCAGGGTATAAATCTGGTCAGGGCCAAACAGCGGTCGGTAGTACAACCCGGCGAGGGTATTGCGTTCCGGCCACAGCGACAGGGCCAGCAACTTGCCGATCCCGGTCAAGTCCAGATAGGTGTCCGCGTGTTCTGACAGCACGTTACCGTGGTAGATCGGCACCCCGGCCATCCGGGCGGCGCGAACATTCCGCCAGAGCGGATCGGCCAGAATCACTGGAATCTCCCGTTCGTGCAGCGCCTGGGCGACGGCGCGGGCGACCGGATTGCCGCCCACGATCAAAACCCCACGGGGCGGCGGCGCGGCCATTCCCAGTTTCTGCACCACGATCCGGCCAGTCAGGCTTTGCAGCGTCACGGTCGCCAAAATCACCAGAAAGGTCAGCGCCGCCAGGGTCCGGGCTTCGCTATAGCCCAGACGCTCCAGTTGCAGGGCGAACAGGGCGGAGACCGCTGCGGCGACGATCCCGCGTGGGGCGATCCACGCCAGCACCGCCTTTTGCCGCCAGTTGAGCGTAGAGCCAATCGCGGCCAGCCAGACCGCCGCCGGTCGGGCGATGAACAGGATCGCCAGCAGGACGCCGACCGCACCCCAGCCCATACCGGAGAAGGCATGAGGATCGATCCGCGCCGCCAGCACGATGAACAGCACCGAAATCAGCAGCAGGGTCAGGGTTTCCTTGAAATCCAGAATATCTTCAATGATCAGATCGCGGGCGTTAGCCAGCCGAATCCCCATGACCGTCACCGCCAACAGACCGGATTCGGTGGCCAGCGCGTTGGCAAAAGTGAACACGCCAAGCACCAGCGCCAGACTGACGACCCGGTGCAGATATTCGGGCAGCCATTGCCGGCGCATCAGGATAGCCAGCAGCCAGGCGCCCGCCAGACCGAACAGGGCGCCGGCGATCACGATCGCGCCAAACATCAGAATGGTGTGCTGGTACTGTTCGGAGACCGTGAACTCGAACACCAGCACCGCCAACAGGGCGCCGATGGGGTCGATCAGGATGCTTTCCCAATGCAGGATGTTAGCCAGCTCCTGCTGCGGGCGGACACTGCGCAGCAAGGGCGCCACCACCGTAGGCCCAGTGACGGTAACCAATGCGCCAAACAGCAGCGCCAGCGACCAGGGCAGATTCATGCACAGGCGGGCGGCCAGCGCGATGAGCAGCCCATTCAGCAGTACGCCAAATGAAACCAGATTGCGGACCATCCGCGCCCGGCCTCGAAGTTTGGCAAAGCGCAGAGTAAGCGCGCCTTCAAACAGGATGACGGCGACTCCGAGCGAGACCATCGGAAACAGCAGGTTGCCGAACAACTGGTCTGGATCAAGCCAGCCGGCGATAGGACCGGCCACCAGGCCAACGGCGAGCAGTGGCAGGATAGCGGGCAGGCGCAACCACCAAGCCAGCCACTGTGCGCCCATGCCGGCCAGCAGGATGAGCGCAAGGGTCAGGGGGATAGCGTCATGCATGGCGAGGCGCTCGAAGTGGATGATGGGAGGACCGGGCGTTGGGAATCAGCGCGGGTTCGGTCGGAGCCGCCGCATTATGACGTGTTTGGCCCGTGTGTTCCTGTACTAGAATAATGGTTTTTCCGGTAGGCGTAAGCAGGGGTTAACGTCTGCCAATGCAAGGTCATCTTATCCTGATGAACACTGAATCCCGACTGTTTCGCCTGCAACTGGCTGGTTCACTGGCCCTGATTCTGGCGCTGGCGCTAGCGTTGGGCGGTTATTTTGTCAGGCAGGACATCCGCCTGTTTGAGAGCAACCTACAGGCGATGGAGCAGGAATTCCTCCGCAATCACCGCGAACTGCTGGAGCGCGAAGCCGCCAACGTCAAGGGCTATCTGGATCATCTGCTGAACCGTTCTGAACTGCTGCTCAAAGAGCGGATTCGGGCCGAAGTCGATCAGGCAATGCAGATCGTCGATACCCTCTACCAGCGCGAACAGGGGCGGCGCGACACCGCAGACATCCGGCAATTGATCATCGAAACCCTGCGGCCCTTACGCTTTTTCGACGGGCGAGGCTACTTCTTCGTTGATGATCTGGAAGGAACCTGCGTCCTGTTGCCGATCCAGCCAGAGCGGGAAGGCAGCTCGCTATGGGACAACCAGGACGATACCGGGCATTACATCATGCGCGATCTGGCGCGGGCGGCCCAGGAACCGGCTGGCGAAGGGTTCTCGCACTACCGCTGGTATGCGCCCGGCGACAATACCCAAATGGCCGACAAGGTCGCCTATGTGCGGCGGTTTGAACCTTACGGCTGGATCATCGGCGCCGGCGAGTATCTGAGCGTCTTCCGGGCTGATTTGCAGCGTGAGGCGCTGGACTGGATTCGCACCATCCGTTTCAGTACTGACGGTTACGTCGTGATCATCGCCAATGATGGCACCCTGCTGGTTTCACCCACGATTGCGGACATGGAAGGCCGGAATTATCGGGCGTTGCGCGATCCCAGGATGCGGGAGGTGACTGCCCGCATTCTGGCGTTCAGTGGCGAGGGTGGCGGTTTTCTCACTTATCCGTGGATCCGGCCCACTGATCCGACGCAAACCCTGCTGCCAAAGATGGCTTACGTCATCCGCTTGCCTGGCTGGAACTGGACGCTGGTGACCGGCCTGTATCTCAATGATCTGGACACCGTGCTGAACCAGCGACGAGCGGCCTTGCAGGAGAGCATGCGCGAGCGGATTTGGCACACCATCCTGATGGTGCTGTTGGCCGCCGCAGCCACCGTGGCGCTCTCGGTGCTGTATGCCCGCTGGGTGGGCGGTGTGGTCGCGGGGTATCAGCGTGACCTTGGCGAACGCACTACCGCGCTGCAAAAAACAGCCAAAGCGCTGGATCAGGCGCAATCTGCCGCGGATCAGGCGATGGATGAACGCAAGATCGCTGAGGAGCAGTTGCGGCATCTCTCCGAGTACGACGAGTTGACCGGTCTGCCCAATCGCGCCTCGTTGCGAAATCACCTGCGCCAGGCCGTGTCCGTCGCAGCGCGAAGCGGACATTGTCTGGCGGTGCTATTCCTCAATCTGGATCGGTTTAAGACGGTCAACGATTCGCTGGGTTATCCGCATGGCGATCAAGTGTTGCAGGAAATGGCCCGACGATTACGGCTGGCCGTCCGCGCCAGCGACATCTTGAGCCGGCACGGGGGCGATGAATTCGTCGCGCTGTTGCCGGAACTTCTGCACCGCCATCAAGTGGACGCAGTGGCCGAAAAACTGATGCAGGCGATGGCGGAACCGTACCGGCTAGACGAGCAACCAGAGGAACTGGTCATCACCCTCAGCATCGGGATCAGCATGTACCCGGACGATGGCCGTGATGTCGATAGCCTGTTGCACAACGCAGCGGTCGCCTTGAACAACGCCAAACAGGAGGGACGCAACAACTACCGCTTCTTCACCGCGGAGATGGACGCCCACGGCCATGCCCGGTTGTCGCTGGAAAGCCGGCTGCGGCGCGCGCTGGAGCGCGGCGAGTTTGAGCTGCATTACCAGCCGCAATTCCAGATCGCCGATGGTCGGCTGATCGGCTATGAAGCGCTGGTGCGCTGGTCAAGCGATGACGGGCTGATTTCGCCGGCCCAGTTCATCCCGATTGCCGAGGAGTGCGGCTTGATCCTGCCGTTGGGCGCTTGGGTGCTGAACGAGGCTTGTCGGCAAAACCAGAGCTGGCGAAACCGGGGACTGGCGATTCAACCGGTAGCGGTCAACCTGTCGGCGGTGCAATTCCGGCGACAGGCAGTGGGCGCGACCGTGATTGAGGCATTACAAGTCAGCGGCCTGGATCCGGGCTATCTGGAGTTGGAATTAACCGAAGGCGTGTTGATGGAGAGTCCGGAACAGGCCAGCGCCGCGTTGCGCGAGTTGAAGGCGATGGGGGTGCGGCTGGCGGTGGATGATTTTGGCACCGGTTATTCCAGCCTGAGTTATCTGAAACGCTTCCCGCTGGACACGCTCAAAATCGATCGCGCTTTCGTTCAGGGTTTGCCAACCGATCGGGACGATGCGGCGATCACCACCGCCATTATCCGGCTGGCCAAGAGCCTGGACTTGATCACGATAGCGGAAGGGGTGGAAGTCGAAGCACAACGAGCGTTTCTGCTGGCGGAAGGCTGCGACCGTCTGCAAGGCTTTCTGTGGAGTCGGCCGCTGCCCGCGGCGGAGCTGGAAGCCCTGTTGCGGCAGGGCGGCGACAGGTCGTCCTGACGCGAATCAGGCGGGCATAGCGCTTTATTCTGGTGTGGATTAACCTTAAGAAAACAAAGGACGCCGCGTCACCGATTCCCAGCGCGGTCACCAACATCCTGATAGTTCGCCCCCGTCGCCATGGAAATTTTCGTCTATCACACTCCGGATCAAGTCCCCGCTTTAAGTAAAAAAGCCCGCAAGGGCGGCCTCAGCCTCAATCTACCGGCCTGCGCCATTGTGATCGATGTGCTTCGCGCCACCACCACGATGGCGACCGCGCTGCAATCCGGCGCGGAGGCCATTCAAGTCTTCGCTGATATCGACGAACTGTTCAAGGTCAGCAAGGATTGGCCGGCGGAACAACGCCTGCTGGCCGGCGAGCGGGGCGGCGAGAAGCTGGAAGGTTTCGATCTCGGTAATTCTCCCACCGAATGCACCCCGGAA
Organism: Candidatus Contendibacter sp.; assembly: GCA_020890855.1. Classification (GTDB taxonomy): domain Bacteria; phylum Pseudomonadota; class Gammaproteobacteria; order Competibacterales; family Competibacteraceae; genus RXIV01. The sequence goes on from JAJHPN010000347.1 coordinate 12,349, forward strand.
CGGGTCAGCGGCAAGCGGCTGTTCATGAGCACCACCAACGGCACCCGCGCGCTGGAGCGGGTGCAACAAGTCCCGATCCTGATGACCGCGGCGCTGACCAATCGCGCCGCCGTCGTGCGTTATTTGCTCCAGGAACAACCGCACACCATCTGGATCGTGGCGGCAGGCTGGCGCGGCGGGTTTTCACTGGAAGACACCATTTGCGCTGGAGCGATTGCCTGTGCGCTCCGGGTCGAACGCGACAGCGACTGCGCCGGAGATGATGAGTCCATCGCCGCCATGGCCTTGTTTGAACAGTGGCAAACCCGGTTGCCGCAATTGTTGCGTTATGCGCATCACGGGCGTGGGCTGGCGGCGCTGGGGTGCGGGGAGGATCTGGATTACTGCGCCCAACTCGACTGCCTTGACATTGTGCCGCTGCAAACCGAGCCGGGCGTGTTGAAAGCGGTGCGGCCGTACTGAACAACCGGGCGTCAACGCGACTCGCTATCGCCCCGGTCATCGGGCCGGGTTGCCCGCAATAAATTCAACCCGCTTTCCATCAAGGATGAGCCGGTGCGAACTACTTTTTTCGCGGTTCGATCCAGCAGATCGCTGGCGCTCAGGGCATCGGTAAAGCCTTTCCGCACTTCCTCGCGAAACGCCGGCAACGCCTCTGCCGCCGCCGCCTGGAAACCGGCGGTCAGTTCCGCCCGAATCTTCGGCAGCAGTTCGGTCGCCGCCTGCTCCACCCCGCTGTACACCTCCACCCGCAGCGGTTCCAACAAATCCTGCCCGGCCGCGCTAGCCCCGGCCTTGACCCGCGCTTCCAGCGTCTCGGCCAGAGCGGCCAGCCGCGCCTCAAGTTGCGGCTGGAGCCAGCGTCGAATCGCCAGCCAGCCCAGCCCCAACGTCAGCAGGCTTGCCGCCAATGCGGTCGCCATCACCAGAATGACTAATTGCACCCCACTCATTCGGTTTGCTCCTCTCGTCCGTTTCGTCGGTCATGTCGCGGCTGCCGGTAAAAGATTTTCCAGCCATCCCATCTATAATTGATATTCATAATCATCAAAGTCAGGAGCTATAAAAATGAATTATTTCGTGACTGGCGCGTCCGGTTTTATCGGTCGCCGCCTTGTCGAAAAGTTGCTGCAACGTCCCGACGCCACCGTTTATTATCTGATTCTGGAACGCGAATTGCCGATGGTCACCACGCTAGGCCAGCGCTGGGGCCAAGCCGCCGCCCGCACCGTTCCCATTATCGGCGATCTGACCCAACCGCGCCTGGGCGTAGCCGATGCCGATCTCGCCCGACTCAAGGGCAACATCCGTCACCTGTTCCATCTGGCGGCGATTTATGACCTCAAGGCCAGCGCTGAAATTCAGGAAAAGGTCAACATCCAGGGCACCCGCAACGCGGTGGCCTTCGCCGAAGCCATTGAAGCCGGCTGTTTCCATCAGACCAGTTCCATCGCCGCCGCGGGCCTGTACGAGGGCGTGTTCCGTGAGGACATGTTTGAGGAAGCCGAAGAACTCGAAAATCCCTATTACCGCACCAAACACGAATCCGAAGGCATCGTCCGCCGCGAGTGTTCCCGCCCCTGGCGGATTTACCGGCCCGGCGCCGTGGTCGGCGACTCGCGCACCGGTGAAATGGACAAGATCGACGGTCCCTACTACTTCTTCAAGCTGATCCAGAAACTGCGGAATCTGCTGCCGCAGTGGATGCCGATGATCGGCATTGAGGGTGGCCGGCTGAATCTGGTGCCGGTCAACTTCATCGTCGAGGCGATGCACCATATCGCCCATCTCGACGGCCTCGACGGCCAGTGCTTCCATCTGGTGGACCCCAACCCGCACCGGATCGGCGACATTCTCAATATCTTCGCGCGCACGGCGCATGCCCCGGAAATGAGTCTGCGGGTCAACGCCCTGATGTTCGCCTTTGTCCCGCAAATCATCCGCACTGGGCTGAGCCATTTTAAGCCGGCGCGGCGAATGCGCGATCAGCTCCTCAAGGATTTGGGGATGCCGGCGGACGTGATGCGGTTCGTCAACTACCCGACCCGCTTTGACTGCCGCGAAACCCTCAAGGCGCTCAAGGGGACCGACATCGCCGTGCCGCCGCTGGAAAGCTACGCTTATAAGCTGTGGGACTACTGGGAGCGCCATCTCGATCCGGACCTGTTCATCGACCGCAGTCTGGGCGGGGCGGTGAGAAACAAGGTGGTGCTGATCACCGGCGCCTCGGCGGGCATTGGCAAGGCGGCCGCCCTCAAGATCGCCGAGGCCGGAGCCAAAACGCTGCTCGTCGCCCGCACCGAAGAGAAGCTGCTGGAAACCCGGCAGCAGATCGAAGCGAAGGGCGGTTCCGCATTTATCTACACCGCTGACGTGGCCGATCTGGCGTCCTGCGATGCGCTGGTGCAGCGGGTCATCGCGGAACACGGCGGAGTGGATATTCTCATCAACAATGCCGGGCGCTCGATCCGCCGGGCCATTGAAAATTCGCTGGATCGCTTCCACGACTACGAACGCACCATGCAGCTCAATTACTTCGGGGCGCTGCGGCTGATCATGGGCTTCATCCCCAGCATGTTGAAAAAGAAGCGCGGCCACGTGATCAACATCTCATCCATCGGCGTCCTGAGCAATGCGCCACGTTTCTCGGCCTATGTGTCGTCCAAGGCGGCCCTGGACGCCTTCGCCCGCTGCGCGGTCGCCGAGTTCTCCGACAGCGGCATCGAGTTCACCACCATTAATATGCCGCTGGTGCGGACCGAGATGATCGCGCCGACCAAGATTTACGAACACGTCCCCACCCTCAGCCCGGAAGAAGCCGCTGATCTGATCGTGCAGGCGATCATCTACAAACCGGAGCGGATCGCCACCCGCACCGGCATTTTCGCCCAAGTGCTGCACGCCGTGGCGCCCAAATTGTATGCGGTGATCATGAATACCGCGTTCCGGCTGTTCCCGGAATCGACCGCCGCCAAGGGCCAGCCTGTCGACGGTCCAGAACCGTCGCTGGAACAGATTTCCTTTGCCCAGTTCACCCGGGGCATTTACTGGTAGAACCCATCACAACTAACTGGACCCGTCCGGGTCTGAGCGCCTTGGAGCTTTATGGCCAGGGCGTCCCGAACCCGGCCAGAGCTCCGATTTGGCTTAAACCCGGTTTTAACCACCTTCCGCGAGAAAGCACCATGAAACTGAAAATTGGCGACCCCGCTCCGTTGTTCACCGCTACCGCCACTGACGGCAGCCCGATCAAACTGGCCGATTATTTCGGCACCAAGCTGGTGCTGTATTTCTATCCGATGGATGACACCCCCGGCTGCACCAAGCAGGCTTGTTCGCTGCGTGACCACAACCAGGCGATCCAGGACCAGGGTGCGGCCATTCTCGGCGTCTCCACCCAGGACGCCGCCTCCCACCAGCAATTTACCGAGAAATACCATCTCAATTTCCCGCTGGTGGCCGACACTGACGGCGCGGTGGCTCACGCTTATGGCGCCATGGGCGGCGGCGGGCTGATCAGCAGCGCGATGAGTCTGCTGGGAGTCGCCAACCGCATCACCTTCATCATCGACGAGAGTGGACACATCGCTCACATTATCGACAAACCCGATTGCGCCAATCATGCTGAGGAAGTGCTTAAACTACTGTAGTCCTGGTGCAAGCCGTCATCAATTTTCCGGAATTTCACCGGTTGAACGGTGGCCCGGCATGAATTCCGGTTTGCCCCGCCCCGATTGGCAAGTAACATAATGACCAGACCCGGCGGGCGATGCAGAGTCAGGCCGTGCGCCTCCCGCTCGTTATCGTCAGCCGGGCCATGTCCATCCAGAGAGTTGTCGAGGAGATCTGCATGTTCGGGCGATCTGTCTGTCACCGCCACTGCCGCGCCGGCCAGCCTGCCGATCGGTGGAACCGCTCTCGATCATCTTCGTTCCTCAGGCAGGAGACCCCGACGTGACGCGCCAACCGGCTAAAACCTGCCTCTGGGATCGAGGCGCCGCCAGCCAGTTGGGCGGGCGCAATGAACAGCAGGATCGCTGGGGCATTTTCTTCCCGCCTGACCAGCAGGATGGGTTACTGGCTTTGGTGGCGGACGGGATGGGCGGCCATCGCGATGGCGCGCTGGGGGCGCAGATCGTGATTGATACCGCCCGGAGCTACTTGCAAAGTTCAGTGGCCTGGCTACGCGCCGATCCGCCAGCCGCCCTCGATCAGTTATGCCGGCAAATGCATGAGGCCATCAATAGCCGTTCGGAAAGCGCCCGCAGCACCGTGGTGATGGTCTGGATCGACCAGGGCCACGCCCACTGGATGAACGTCGGCGATAGCCGGTTGTACCATTTCCGGCGCGGTCGGCGGCTGATGCGAACCCGCGATCATTCTGCGGTGCAACTGTTGATGGACATGGGCGAGATTGATGAGTCGGAAATGGCCACTCACCCGGCCCAGAACCGGCTCTACCGCTGTCTGGGCGGCGAGGAAACGCCTAAACCCGACACCGGCGGTTTTGCCGTTCAGTCTGGCGATTTGCTGGCGCTGTGTTCGGATGGCGTCTGGGAGCATGTCGCTGAACCCGATTTCTGGAGCGCGGTACTCGGCCACGGTCCCGCCGCTGCCGCGCAGACCCTGACCGAACAGGCGGTGCAGCGCGGCGGCGCATCCGCGGACAACGCCACTCTGGTGCTGCTCCGGGCTGACCTTGGCGCACGCGCCGCCGGCGCCCGGCCCGGCTGGAAAGAGCGGCTGGCGGCGCTGTTCAACCGCGACCGCTAACTGCATCCCCTTTCCCCAGCCACCGCCTCCGCGTTTATCACCAAGGGCAGCCTGATGACCGAAGAAACCAACGCGCTTCCGACCGGCTACAGCCTGCATCGCTACCAGATCGAAGGCGTGCTGGGCGCTGGGGGATTCGGCATCACCTACCGGGCGATGCACGAGGCGCTGGAGAACGAAGTCGCCATCAAGGAGTACTTCCCGGCCGAATGGGCCTACCGCGACCACCAGGGCATCAATGTCCGCCCCAACACCCAGGGCCAGATTCCCGCCAAGCAGGGCGAACCGCCCTGTTACGAATGGGGCCTGCAACGCTTCCTGGATGAAGCCAAGATTCTGGTGCAGATCAACCACCCCGGCGTGGTGCGAGTGCGCGATTACTTCACGGCCAACGGCAGCGCCTACATCGTCATGGAATTCGAGGAAGGCGAATCGCTCAGCAGCCAGTTGCAGCGGGGCGGCATCCTGCCGGAGCCGGAACTGCGCCGCCTGCTGGACGATGTCATGCCGGCGCTGGAAGCCGTACATGGTCAGGGTTACCTGCACCGCGATCTCAAACCCAGCAACCTCTACGTCCGCAGTATTGATAACCACGTTATTCTCATCGACTTCGGCGCCGCCCGCCAGGCGCTGGGTCGGCGCACCCGCAGCGTCACCAGCGTCGTCACGCCGGGTTATTCGCCGATTGAGCAATACGTTACGGTGGGCGAGGATTATGGTCCCTGGACCGACATTTACGCGCTGGGCGCGGTGCTGTACCGCTGCATCACCGGCGCGCCGCCGGTCGAAGCGCCCGGTCGGGTGCTGAAAGACCCTGTACAACCCGCCATCGAAGTCGGCGCCGGGCTGTATTCACGCGGATTGCTGCAAGTCGTCGATCAGGCTCTCGCGGTGCGCCCCGAAGACCGTTTTCAGAGCGTGGCCGCCATGCGCCAGGCGCTGCTGGCCGCCGATCGCTCTGACGAGTACGCCGACTTCTCCCGAGTGCCGCCCATCGATCCGGAACTGCTGGATACGTCGCCGCCGGCGCTGCGCGTTGAACAGCCTCCGGCCCGCCCGGATCTGGACTGGCCAGAACACTCGCCAGCTTCCGAACCATCCGCCGCGCTGCTGCGTTCTTCCCAGTCCATGGGTCAACCGCTCCGGCGCGAGTCCCGTCCAACGCCGACGCAGCAGTGGTCGCCGCTTCCGGGCGACGACACGCCGCCATCCGCCTGGACGCTGGACCATCCGGAAGCTCGCCGCCCAGCGAATACCGGCCGGGGATTAACGCCGCTGCAGGCGGCGGACGCCGATTTATCCCTGCCGTTGCTGGATAATATCTGGGACCATCTGGATGAAGCGCCGCCGCCGGTTTCGGCGAGAGCCTCGACGCTGGTCAGCGGCGTCGATCCACTATCGCAAGCATCGACCCCTTTACTCAAGCGATCGCCGCTGTCAGCAGTAGAACACTTGCGCAAAGCCTCGATATCCCGGCGGGGAGCGACGACCAGTCAACCCTCCGTATCCGCAGAGGCGCTATCCTCCCCGCGAGGGTTCCCCACGCCCGGAAAAACCGACGCGGTCTCGCAGCCAGAGCGCAACGGCGCCGTTGAAGCGGAGCCTCCACCGGCCAAAGCCAGGCATGGCGCCGGGCCGGTGCACTGGACGCGGATCCTGCTGACGGTCTTTGTGGTTTCGGGCCTGTCGGGCGTCGGCTTGCTAGGCTACGAGTATTACCAGTCTTATCAGGAACAGCAGCAGCGCGAGGCCGCAGTGCTGCAACGCCAGCAGACCGAAGCCGCCGAACGCCGCGCTCAGGAAGCCGCCGCTCGGAAACAGGAGGAGGACATTGCCCATACCCTCGGCCAGGTTCGCAAGGCCATCGCTGACCGACAATGGGAACAGGCCCGCCTGTATCTGGAGCGGGCGGCGGCGGTGAACGCCAACCACCCAGCGGTCGCCGCCGTTCGCGCCGAGCTAGCTGCCGCCCAACAACCGGCGAATAACCTCAAAATCCGCACCGATGCTACCACCGGCATGGAGTTACACCGGATTGAAGGCGGCTGCTTTCTCATGGGCAGTCCTGCCGCCGAACGGGATCGGAGCGGCGATGAGATCCCGCATCAGGTCTGCGTGAAAAGTTTCTGGATCGGCAAAACCGAAATCACTAACGGTCAATACCGACGCTTCAAGGCCGGTCATGACAGCGGCGTTTTTCAGGGACGCTCCTTGAATGGCGATACGCAACCCGCAGTGAATCTGAGCTGGGGTGACGCGCAGGCCTTCGCCGAGTGGCTATCCTGGGAAACCGGCGGCGGCCAGCGGTTCCGGTTGCCGACGGAGGCCGAGTGGGAATACGCCGCTCGCGCCGGCGCGACGACCCGCTATCCATGGGGCAATAACCTCGATCCCCGCCAAGCCAATTTCTCGGATCGCAACGATCCGACCGGGGCATCCATCGGCACCCTGGATGACGGTCAGGCGGTTACGGCGCCGGTGGGGGGCTATCTGCCCAATGGTTTCAACCTGTACGACATGATCGGCAACGTCTGGGAATGGACCTGTTCGGAATATAACCCGGCTTATGGCGGCGAGGAGCAAGTCTGCTCGGCCAAGCGGCCCACTGAAGGCCAGCGGGTGGTGCGCGGCGGTTCCTGGAACAACGGGCCTGGCGAGTTGCGCTCGGCCAAACGCCTGGCCCGCAAGCCCGGCGACCGCGACGCCATGACCGGTTTCCGGGTCATCCAGGAAGAGTGAGACGGGCTTCTTAGCCAGGACGGTCCCCGGTGTGCAGCCGTCCGCCGTCCAGTTCCAGCACCCGGTCGCAATAAGCCGCCAGTTCCGGGTCATGGGTGACCAGAATCAAGGTGGTTCCCTGCGCGCGGTTGAGCGCAAACAGCAGTTCAATAATGCGATGCCCGGTGTTCTGGTCGAGATTGCCGGTCGGTTCGTCGGCAAACAGCAGATCAGGATTCCCGGCGAAGGCGCGGGCGATCGCCACCCGCTGCTGCTCGCCGCCGGACAATTGCGCCGGGTAATGGCGCACCCGGGTCTGCAAACCCACGCGATCCAGCAATTCCAGCGCCTGCCGGCGGGCGTCGGGCTGGTTGGCCAGTTCCAGCGGCAGCATCACGTTTTCCAGCGCGGTCAGGCCCGTCAACAACTGGAAAGACTGGAATACGAAACCGACCCGTTGCGCTCGCAGCAAGGCGCGACCATCCTCATCAAGACGACCGAGATCAACGCCGGCCAGCCATACCCGGCCCTGGGTCGGCGTATCCAGCCCCGCCAGCAGCCCGAGCAGGGTCGATTTGCCAGAGCCGGATGCGCCAACCACCGCCACGCTCTCGCCGCGAGCAATGCTAAAGTTGATGTTATCGAGAATGAGCAGCGCGCCTTCCGGGCTGATGACCTGCTTGCCCAGTTGCTCAACCTGCACAATGGTCATGGCGGTTTCCGATGATTTTAATTCTTCCGACAATAACGATGTTTCGCTCACGATGGTTTCCAGTAATAGTGCTAGGACTGGCGACGCTGCTGGCTGGGCTGGCCCGCGCCGAAGCGCCGGTGATTCTGGTGTTGGGCGACAGTTTAAGCGCCGCCTACGGTATTTCCGTCGAACAGGGCTGGGTCAGTCTGCTCCAGCGCCGACTGATCGAACGCGGTTTTTCGCACCGGGTGGTCAACGCTAGTATCAGCGGCGATACGAGTGACGGCGGTCTGAGCCGGTTGCCGGCGGCGCTGGATCGGGAGCATCCGGCAGTGGTGATTCTGGAACTGGGCGCTAACGATGGCTTGCGCGGACAATCGATTCCGATGATGACCGCCAACCTGGCGCAGCTGATTGAACTGGCCCAACAGGCTGGCGCAACAGTGGCGCTGGCCGAGATGCGGATTCCGCCGAATTATGGTCCGTTGTACACCCAAAAGTTTCAGGCGGCGTTTGGCGCGCTGGCCAAGCGCTACCACCTCGCGCTGATTCCGTTTTTGCTGGAGGGGGTGGCCGGCGATCCGGCGTTGATTCAGGACGATGGACTGCACCCGCGCGCCAAGGCCCAACCCCGGATTCTGGATAACGTCTGGCCCACGCTGGAGCCGCTGTTGCAACAACCGTAACGGCGGAACAGGACCATCGTCATGCCTACCCATAGTCCCGCCCGGCTGGCGCCCCATCGGCGCTTCCTCCAGCGCGTTCTCCCCAGCCTGTGCCTGCACGGCGGGTTGGCGCTGCTGGCGGCGCTGACGCTGACGCCGCTGCTATGGATGCTCGCGGCCTCGCTGATGCCGCCCGGCGAAGCCAACAGCTACCCTCCGCGGCTGTGGCCCAGCCTCATCACCTTTGAGCATTACGCCGTGCTGTTTACCCGCCTCGATCTGGCGCGCTACCTGTTCAACAGCACCCTGCTGGCCAGCGCGGTCACCCTCATTTCGTTGTTGATCAACTCGATGGCCGGCTACGCCTTCGCCAAGTTTCGCTTCCGGGGCCGCGATCCCTTGTTCCGGGGGCTGCTGGCGGCGCTGGCGATTCCAGCGCAGGCGGCGATGTTGCCGCTGTTTCTGCTGCTCAAGCAATTCGGATTGATCAACACCTGGTGGGGTGTGATGATTCCCGGGCTAGCCAGCATCTTTGGTATTTTCCTGATCCGGCAATACCTGCTGGCGATTCCCGATAGCTTGCTGGACGCCGCCCGGATGGATGGGGCCGGCGAATTCCGCATTTACTGGGCGCTGGTGCTGCCGCTGTGTCGGCCCATTCTGGTCACGCTGGCGATTTTCACCTTTCTGGGCGTCTGGAACGATTTCATGTGGCCGCTGATCGTCCTGAGCGACAGCTCGCGTTACACCCTGCCAGTGGCGCTGGCGAACCTGCTGGGCGAGCATGTTCAGGACACGGAATTGATGATGGCCGGTTCGGTGTTGACCGTGCTGCCGGTGCTGTTGCTGTTCGTGGCCCTGCAAAAACATTACATCGCCGGAATCCTGATGGGCGGGATGAAAGGTTGAATGCGTTCAAATAGCGTCCTATGACTGAAAAACTCCCCAGTAATGGAGTATCTTTAAGGGGAAGCTTCGAGGTGGACAGGCGGGGATCATCCGCCGCCGTTCAATCGAAGCGGGGAAGCCGCTGGCGCAGCCAGTGGCGGCATCCAGGCCAATCCCGCCGGGGCCATGATCCTCCGACGGCGGAATGGAGAACCAAGGTCATGCTGACCCGGATACTGCTCCGACTCATTTTTCTGGCTGGGCTGGCGACGCCGCTGAGCGTCCTGGCCTTGGGCGTCGGTCCGATTGAAGTGCGTTCGGCGCTCAATCAGAACTTCGAGGCCGACATTCCCCTGATCGTCAACAATCCTGCCGAGCTGATCGGTCTGATCGTGCGGATTCCCCGCCAGCAGGACTTCGATCGGGTGCGAATCGAACGACTGGCGCTGTTGGCGAAGCTGCATTTCGCGGCTCCTAAACCCGGCGAACCGCCCATAATCCGGATCACCTCGCAGGAACCGATCCGCGAACCGAACTTCAATCTCCTGCTGGAAGTCATCTGGCCGCGTGGACGGCTGCTGCGGGAGTTTCCGATTCAGCTTGATCCGGAGTTGTACGCGAACCGTCGCTTGCCACCACCCCCGCCCGTACCGATCCTGCCGCCGCCACCGGTAGTCGCCGCCACGCCAGCCGCGCCGCCTGCGCCGGATTTGCCTTCGGTTCCCCCGGTCAGCTTTGAAGGGGCTTCGCTTTACGGTCCGGTCAAACCCGGCGAAACCTTGCGCTCTATCGCCAACCGGGTTCGACCCTCCACCGCCATCAGCCTGCCGAACATGATGGCGATTCTGATCGCCGGTAATTCGGAGGCGTTTGCCAACGGCAACCCGAATACGCTGCGCGCCGGCTCAATGCTCAAGGTGCCGACCCCGCAGGCGTTGGGTGCGCCAGCCGCCCCACCTGTTGTTCCTGGGCCAGCGCCTGCGCCGGCGCTGGCGACGCCGATTCCAGCGGGATCCGCTCCGGTCGCGGTCACAGAGTCGCCGATCCCTGTTGCTCCGCCGGCCCCTGCTGAGTCGCTCCCGCCGCCCTCGCCGCCTCCGGTCACAGCGCCGAGCGCAGTCGCGCCGCTGCCGGCTCCGACCGAGCCGCCCAAGGAGATCATTCCCCAAGCCAGTATTCCGGAACCGGCCCCGCCGCCTGAACCGGCTAAGCCGGCTTCGGAACCGGAACTGGCTAAACCAGCGCCGCCACCTGAACCGACCAAACCAACCCCGATCGCCAAACCACCAGCGCCAGCCATCGAAACTGAAGCGAGCTGGATGGACAATCCGGTAGTCTGGATCGCCATGGCGCTGATCGTGCTGGCGGTTGGAGCCATGCTGCTGTTGCCGCTGCTCCGGCGAACGGCAAGGCCGAAGGCGGCAGCGAATCTGGAAAAAACCGGCAGTAGCGAAGTGGGGTCGGCAACCCAGGTTCAACCATCTCAGCCCCGCACCAAGCGGACGCAACCGATGGCGGAGCCGACCGCCGCCGCGCCCAGACCAGTGTCGGAACTGGCGCCCAAGCCAGCCGCTGCGGTAATGCCCAAACCGATCAATGATCTGCTCAGAGATATTGATTTGGGCCTGGATACTGAGCAGTTGGCGTTGGCCAGCGGTAAGGGCGCGTCGCCAGCGCCGCCACTTCCTAAACTGTCCCGTTTGCCCGATGCCGAGCCGCCCACTGCGCCCATCGCGCGTGAGGCGGGTCCGGCGGCGGCGTCCACGCTGGTGACCTTGCCCCAGGAGCGAACTCCAGCGCCGCCGTCCCAAGCGATGGATTTGCCCTCTGACTTGCGACTGGATGGTATGGACTTTAATTTTGGCGATCTGGCGATGGACACCAAACCGGCGCGTTCCCAACCGGATGAATTACCAGCGCTGGAGCTGAGGCCATCGATCCCGGCGGCAAAACCCGCTCCGGCAGATCGGGGACTGTCGATGGAACTGGAGGGGTTCGATCCGTTTGCCGAGCCGTCTTCGATTGCCGGCGCCAAGGCCGGCGTCAAGGCGACGCCGGTTTCCGCCGCGCCGGCCGCTCCTCCGCCATCGCAGAAATTTGAATTCAGCGATGTTACGCAGGACTACAAAAAAACGGCGCGGGATGATTCATTCCGGCTGGACGAGGAACTCAGCGCCCTTGGCAGCGGGACGCTGGAATTAGGGCAGATGGATATTGGATCCGACAGCGGCGCCACCAGCGCTGACTACGTCGAAACCAAGCTGGATCTGGCCACGGCCTATCTGGATATGGGCGATCAGGTGGGTGCTCGCAGTTTGCTGGAAGATGTGCAACGCGAAGGCGATGCTTCGCAGAAAAATCGGGCCGGGGAGCTGCTCAAGAAACTGGGTTAAGTCAATCCAGTGTATGCCCCGATCGACACTGCCCCAACAACCCCTCCCTGATGGAGGGGTTTTTTATGGCGGACCAACACCGTATGCAGTTAACGCGGGCGGGCGGTGGCGACCGGATCGGCCAGCGCCAGCGCCTGGCCAGCCATGCCCCGTTGCGCCAGCCGTGCTACGGAACCGGCCGGCAGCCAGACCAGGGTTCCAGCCGGCAAGACCACTTGTCCGGTCTGGGCCACCGGGTTCCAAGCCGGATTAGCACGGTTCATTTCCCACAGGCTGACCTCGTAGTAACCGGCCAGAGTGGGCGCCGCAACCGCTTGCCGCAATCGCACCCGATCCAGGTTCAGGGGCGGCTCGTAACTGAGCCCTTCCGGGAAAAACTGTTGCGGATTGCGAGCGATCTCACGGGCGGCCAGAAACTCGGCGTAGAAATTCCGCGAGGCAAAGCCGAAGCCGCGTCCCGAATAACTCCGCACAATGGTGGCGAAGTCATTGCCAAACTGCTGTTGGGCGCGGGCCATACCGCCTACCCCGTGATTATAGGAGGTCAGCGCCAGCGGCCAGCTACCCAGACGTTGATAGGCATTACCCAGATAACGGGTTGCGCCCTGCGCCGAAGCGACTGGATCGCGGCGCTCGTCTAACGCCGCATTGACCACCATGAGCCGCCGGGCGGTGTCCGGCATGAACTGCCAGACACCCACAGCGCCTACCGAAGAGGTGGCGTGGGTCTGGAATGAGGATTCGACATGCGGCAAATAAGCTAAATCTTCGGGTAGACCGGCTTCGCGGAACACCTCTCTGAATGCGGCGTCGTAGCGCCCGCTGATTTCCAGACCACGCTTGAACCGTTCCCGCAGACCACGCTGACTGCGCAACCGGTCGCTGGCTCCGGCGATGGCGCCCGCGCCGCCGCTGTTCTGCAGGCGGGTCGCCAGCGCCTGCTCTTCTGGCGTCAGCGGCGCGTTGGCGGCCATCTTGAACTCCAGTTGGCGCAAGCTGGCCTTCAGATTCTCATAGCGGCCTTTAACCAGAGCCTGCTGCTCGGCGGTGTAGCCTTCACCAACTTCGCCCGGCAGGGTGACGACTTCGTAGATCAGACCCATGTGGCGGTTATCATGCAGCGCCACCTGATGACGTCCCCAGACCGCATAGACATTACGCCAGAATGCGATCTGCGGTTGCAGCTCCGGCGGTGTTGGAAAAGCAGCATCGGAATAGATCAGGGCGGATGGTTTAGGTGGCGGCGGCGCTGGCGGCGTGGCGCAGGAAACCAGCACAGACAGAGTTAGAATGATCCAGAATCCGCGCAGTCGGAATGGCATTGGCGTTTTCCCTCTTGGTTGATCTGATGGATAGGCTAGTCTGACGGGTTGAGATGGAAACAGTCCAGCCAGGGCGCAACCGCGATTCTGGCAATTCTGACGGCTACTACCAGGCCAGGATACCGGAGAAATTCAAGGGCCAGCGGCCATGGTTGTCCGGTGGCCCCAGCAGATTCATCGCTTGGCGCAAAGGCTGGTTGCTGGCGTCGCGCACTGCCGCCTGGCCGCTGAAGTGGTAACGACCATCCGGTAGCAGGCTGAAGGTTCCTGCCAGCGTCAGTGGTCCGTTATCGTCCTGAATCTTGCCCTGAATCCCCGATGGGTCCGCAGGCATCGCCTGAACGATGAAATCGCCCAGCGTCAGCGACTGGCCCAGAGTAGTCCGCAAATTGCGCAGATGCACCACGCCATTCGCCGCGATGGGTCGCCCAGCGGCGTTCAGGCGCAGTTCCGGAACGTTTAATTCCACCACCCCCTGCAACGGCAGCTTCGGTTGACCCGCCAGGGCGTACAGTTTTTCGAACAGCGCCCGGCCGGTCAGATTCTGGAAGCGCCATTGCCGATCCCAGCTGATTGCGGCGTCGCCGGTCAGTTTGAAATCGGGATCGTCGGCGTCCAGTCGGAAACCCAGGCGTCCGGTCGCCAGCGCCAGCGGTCGCCAGTCCCAGCCCAATTTCTCGATTCGTGCGCCGCGCCATTGCAAGCCTTGCATGATCCCATCGGTCGCTGTTCCCTCGACGGTTTGCGCCGTGAAGCCGGGCAGCCGGGCGCTAATGTGGTCCGTGATCAGCGAGGCCGGGGCCAGCAGCAGCAGGAACAGCAGGAATGCGCCCAGTCCCAGCAGGCTATAGCGGAAGGTTTTCATGGCCGGGATCCCAGGATAAGCCGGACGTTGCTCCGTCCGGCAGCGGCGGCGCGATCCGCGCTCAGGTTGATAATGACGGTGCGCTGGTTGCGCTCCAGCGCCTTCAGCCAGGGAATGAGC
>JAJHPN010000355.1 GCA_020890855.1 Candidatus Contendibacter sp.
AATCCCAGCATGCTCGCCGTCCCCCCGGAGTTGACCCGTCGCTACGAGGCGCGGTTGGCACAACAGAACCTGATGGCCGGGCAGCGCCCGCACTATCACCAGTGGCTGCGCTATTACCTGGACTTCTGCGACAAGTATAGCTTCGCCCCGACGGATCGCCTGAGTTTGCCCGCTTTTCAGGAGAAATTGCGGGCTAAGCATCAGCCGGAACCCCTGTGCCAACAGGCCGGGCACGCCGTATCACTGTATTGGGAGATGGTCTCCCCGTCCGCTGTCAGGCTCCATTCTCCGGAGAATGCCGCCACGCAACTGGGTATCGAGACTCGAAATGCGGCTCGTGAAGCCCTGGAACGCACCTCGAGCCACATCCCAGTGGAGAAACCTCCGGTCCAATCTTCCGCGCCACCTTCCGCATCAGTCAAGCTCGCCCCCCAGCGCGAGGAAATGGACACGTCGTTTCCCCACTGGCTCGCGCCGTCGCAACCGTCACACCGACCAGAAAGGGTAGCAGCCAACAGAGCGCAAATTATTTCTGCAAACCCTGATCGGGCACTTTCTCAAAACGATACGATCGATTCGGCTGGCCTCAAGTTAACCGGCGCTAGTTGGGTGTGGGTCTATGACGGACTGACCTCGGCGATCGAGGTCCGGCATTATTCCCCCAAGACCTTGCAGGCTTATAAAATCTGGACGCAGAAATTTCAAACTTTCACGAAAAGCAAGGACCCACGACTGGTATCGATGGACGATGTCAAAGGATTTTTGAGTTTTCTGGCGGTGACCCAAAAGATCGCGGCGTCCAGCCAGAACCAGGCTTTCAATGCCTTGCTGTTTTTATTTAGACACATACTCGAAAAAGACTTTGGGAAAGTCGAGGGCGTGGTGCGCGCCAAGCGGAAGCCTTATATCCCGGTGGTGTTGTCGCGGGAAGAAGTGGACCGCATCATCGCCCGGCTCGATGAACCTTATGCGCTGGTGGTGAAATTGTTGTACGGGTGCGGCTTGCGGCTGTTCGAGGGTTTGAAGCTGCGGGTGCAAGATTTGAACTTTGCCATGAGGGTGTTGACCGTGCACGACGGCAAAGGCCAAAAGGATCGCACGGCGCCGTTGCCGCAGGCGCTGGTCCCCGAGTTGCAAGCGCAAGTGGACCGCGTCTCGCAGACGCACGAGGCGGACTTGGCCGCCGGCTACGCGGGGACCTTTTTACCCGCCGCGCTGGGGCAGAAATACCCGCGGGCGGCCAGGGAACTGGCGTGGCAGTGGTTGTTCCCGGCCATGACGCTGACCCGCGTGCCCGATACCGACGACTATCGGCGTTATCATTTACACGAGCGTCAGGTGCAGAAGGCGATCCAGGAGGCGGTCCGGAGAACCCGGATTCCCAAACGGGCCTCCGCGCACACCTTCCGCCACAGCTTCGCCAGCCACTTGTTGCAGGCGAACTACGACATTCGCACCATTCAGGAATTGCTGGGGCACAGCGACGTGCGCACCACGATGATTTATACCCACACCGTGCGCAGCATCACCCTGAAGGAAGCCAAGAGTCCGCTGGATTTTTAGCGGCGTTGGCCGAGCAAATCTGGGCTACCGGTAGCGACCTGCCATCCAAAACGCCTCAACCGGCAATCGACGCCATTTTCCGACCGGAATTATTTGCAAATCAGATTGCCGGGACCCATGAGGTCCATCCGAACCAGGTGACCCATTGGAAACGGGAAGCCCAAGAGGGGTTGAAAGCGCTGTTTGAACGCCAGCGTGGGCGGCGCAGCCTCAAGGACGATCGTGATGCCGATGCGCTATAAAGCTCACTTCCCGCCTTTTCGTCCAGCAATGATCAGGTTCTTCGAGTGTTCTTGTGGAGACCGGAGTTTAGCGCCTCATTGCCGCAGTTTGCTCCCAGACTCACCACTGAATCAGCCGCTGAATTTCGCGGGCGCTCCAGCGCAGGGTGCGGCTTTGCAAGCGGCCCAGCGCCAGTAACAGCGCAATCGCGGCGTCGGGGTGGCGTTCCCGCAACTGGTTAAAATCCGCCCGGTTCAACATCAGTAACTCACTGGGTCGAGCCGCCACCGCTTCGGCGGCGCGAGGTCCCGGATCCAGGAAGGCAATGTCACCGAATACGGTGCCCGAACCATAAATCGCCAGTCGTTTGTAGCGATCGGCGGTCGCCGGCAGGCGGATATCCACCCGTCCGCGCAATACCAGATAAAGCTCCGCGCCGGGATCGCCGGCGGCAAACAACCGTTCCCCGCTATCGAGCAGGCGCGGTTGCAGCACTTCGGCCAGCGCGGCGAGGTCCGCCGGTTGCAGGTTGCAGCACAGATCCAGATTTTCCAGCGAAACCCGCTGATCCAGCACAGTCGGGGCGACGCCTAGCACGCTCAGCAGGGCGTTTTCAGCGTATTCCAGCGCCTGATCGGCGGCGGCGAAAGTTTTGACATTCAGCGGCCCGGCTTGCAGGCTGAGCCGGCGCAGGGTGCGCTCCACATCCCGACCCAGCCCCAGATCCTCACGCACCTCGCAAAACAGCAGTTCGCCGCCGTAGCGGTTCAACCGGGTGGCGATCTGTTGCAACAGGCGCACGCTGGACAGGTCAATCTGGATCACCCGGCGCAGGTGCAGAATCACCCAGGCGGGTCGGTCGAGATCGGACAACATCTCTTCGAACAATTGATCGGTTTTAGCGAAGAACAGGGTGCCGCGCAACTGATACATCACGATGCGGTCACCGTGGCGGACCAGCAATTCCGCCTGTTCTACTGGCCGTTGCCGCACCGAGGGTCGGTCGATGACCGTCAGTCGGCGATGGATCACCGACACCCGGCTCTGGTCGCGGATGAAGAGCACGATGGCGATGACCAGCCCGACCAGCACCGCGATCATCAGGTCATAACCGACAGTGGTTCCGGTCACCAGCAGAGCGACGACCGCATCCAGCCGGGTGCGGCGGCGGCGCACCCAGGCCATGATGTCCTTTTCCAGCAGATTGAGCGCCGAGGCGACAATGATGCCGGCCAGGGCGCTGGTGGGCAGCCATTGCCCGACTGGCGCGGCGAACAGCAGCAGGAGCAGGAGCAGCATCCCGGCAGTCAGTGCGGCCCAGCGCCGAGCGCCGGCCTGAAGCGCGGTCACGGTGCTGCCTATGCTGGCGGAGCCCGCCATGCCGCCGGCCAGCCCGACGGCGATCTGGCCGAGACTCTGGGCGATCAACTCACGGCGGGCGTGGTGACGCTGACCGGTGACGGTGTCAGCTAGCACCGAGGTCAACAGGGTGTTGAGCGAAGACAGCACCGCCAGTGCGAACCCGGCTTGCAGGAGCAGCGCCCACGGCAGTTCGCGCCAGCCGGTGAACCGGTAAAGATTCAGATCAAGCCCGGCCAGCCCCGGCAGGACGCCGATGGTCCAGTGAGCCGGGGTTGTGGGCAATCCGGCAAGCTGGACGGCGATCTGAAACAGCGCTGTCGCGCCAAACAGGCCGGCGATGGGGCCGGGCAGGCCCGGCAGGAAGCGCGGCGCGTAGCGAGTAATGGTGAAGGCGGCAATGGCGATCCCTGTTGGCAGCCAATGCCAGTGATTCCACAAGCCATCGTGAGCGACGCCGAGCAGCGGCTTGAACTGGGATTTGATCATCAGCAGACCGGTGCCGGTGGTCAGGCCGGCGATGACCGGGTAGGGGATAAATTTCATCAGCCGACCGCCGCCGGCCAGTGCGATGAATCCTTGCATCAGGCCAGCAAGGATGGTCACGGTCAACAGGGCGGGAACGATGGCCGTTGGCGCAACCCCGGCGCCGGTCAGCACGGCGGCCGCGCCGGCCAGCAGAGCCATGCTGGGACCGGTCGGGCCGCTGATCAGACCGACCGCGCCCCCGCCAGTCCCGGAAATGAGCAACAGCAGGATCGCTCCGGTCAGACCGGCCAGCGCCCCTGGCGCGGCTCCCAGCCACGGCGCGAAGATGGTCACGCCAAACGCGGTGGCTTGTGGCAACACGACGGCGGCGGCGACCAGGCCGCCACGCAAATCGGCAAGGAGCGGGGTTGAACATTTCATTGCGGGCGGTCGTTGATGTCGGGATGGCGTGGGTTTTACGCAGTGGCGATCATGAAGTGAACCGGTTCAGGACAGTCGCCAACGATATTTGAATCATCCGGTCCGAGCCGGCGGGTATCCCATTGTTCGGGGAGTGGCTGGATTCCCGCAGGCATGGGAATGGCGGAAAGCGGCAGTCCTGCCATTCTAATGTAAGCAAAAAATCCGGCGTTGTGAGGATAGATGATGGACTCGACAAAAATTCACCAATTATTCAGCCGGTTGCAAGCGGTCTGTCCAAAACCGACGACTGAACTGCGCTATCAGAGTTCATTTGAACTGTTGGTTGCCGTCATTCTGTCGGCCCAAGCCACTGATAAAAAGGTCAATGAGGCGACCAAATCGCTGTTTTTGGCCGCCCGCACCCCGCAAGCGATGCTGGACCTTGGCGATGCCGGGTTAAAGACGTACATCAAGACCATTGGCCTGTATAACGCCAAGGCCGCCAACATCCTCAAAACCTGCGCCCTGCTGCTGGAGCGGCATGGCGGCGAGGTTCCCGGCGACCGGGCGGCGCTGGAAGCCTTGCCGGGGGTGGGCCGCAAGACCGCCAATGTCATGCTCAATACCGCTTTTGGCGAACCGACGATCGCGGTGGACACCCACATCTTCCGGGTCGCCAACCGCACTGGACTGGCGCCGGGCAAAACCGTGCGTGAGGTGGAAGAGGGGCTATTGGCGGCGACCCCTGAGGAATTCAAACTGGATGCGCATCACTGGCTGATTCTGCACGGGCGCTATGTGTGCATCGCCCGCAAACCCCATTGCCCGGAGTGTCCAATCCACGATCTTTGCGCGTATGCGCAGAACAGCGAGGTTCATTGAATGTTTGGCAATAACCGTGACAGCCTGCGCCGCTATTATTGTACGGTCTGGGAAAAAGCCAATGCCGGTCAGGCGCTGGAGCCATTGGAACGCCTGATCGCCCGGATCATCCACGATCATCCCGAATATCAACCCATGCTGGTTGACGCCGAAGCTGCGTTAAGCCGGGATTATCTGCCGGAGATGGGCCAGACCAATCCCTTTCTGCATCTGGGTATGCATATCGCCATTCACGAGCAACTGGGCACCGACCGGCCAGCCGGCATTCTCGGTGTTTATCAGCAGCTTTGCCGGAAAGCGGGCGACAGCCATGAAGCGGAACACCGGATGATGGAGTGTCTGGGCGAGACGTTGTGGGAAGCGCAGCGTCATGGCCGGGAACCGGATGAGCCGGCGTATCTGGCGCGGTTGCAGCGACTGGCGCAGGGTTAAATCCTACAGAGGTGCAGGGATTCGCTCGGGATTGTCGTCGCGTCTGACCGGGAAATTTCCCCGGAAACTGTTTCCCGATTCGTCATACCCGCGAAAGCGGGTATGACGAAAAGCGCGAAACGTGAATGCGAAAACCCGCCAAGAATTCGGTGTTAACTCCGGCTAGGCCGCAGCCGGCGATAGAGATCGTAGGTTTGCTGGGCGATGCTCCGCCAACTGTAGTGCCGTTCGACCCGCTCGCGGCCCGCCTGCCCCATCCGTTCGCGCAGCGCGGGATCCGCCGCTAACCGGTTGATCGCGTCGGCCAGCCCATGCTCAAACTGCGCCGGGGCGATGGGATCATGCGGCGATTCCATCGCCAGATGCGGGTCGACCAGGAAGCCGGTTTCACCATCGACGACGACTTCGTTGATGCCGCCCACGGCGCTGCCGACCACTGGAATGCCGCAAGCCATCGCTTCCAGATTGATGATCCCGAACGGCTCGTAAAT
>JAJHPN010000145.1 GCA_020890855.1 Candidatus Contendibacter sp.
CCTGACTCAACGGCAAAGCAACCGACGCCTGACCCGGCGCACCACGGGATTTTCCAAGGAAATCGAGTGGTTCGAAAAACAATTGTGGGTTTCATTGGCCTACTATCATTTGGTGTTGCCCCACCACCGCTTGCGACAACCGCTCGCGACCCCGGAACCGACCCGCAGACACGGAACCCTACGTCGATGGTCCCCCGTAACCCCATCGATGGCGGCCGGGATGACCGATCATGTCTGGACCACCGCTGAATTGTTAGCGTATCGCGTACCGGCAGATTTCATCGATCAGTTACCTACCATCGAACCCGTATTCCCCGATTTTGGGGAGGTCGATCACACCCGTTGAGGGACACTACCGGAATTTCATCTATTTACCGATATGAGCGATTAAATCAAACTCAAGGATTGGCCTGAGTTTTATTTAATCCGCCCTACTGGAGTTAACCGTTTGATTGTGGATTCCAAAACTGTCCGAACCATTGTAAAGGGAGTCACTTATGTTAAATCTTGTAACTAAAAGGGCGCTGGCGTTGCTGATGGGTGGATACTTACTGATGGGAGCGTCATTGGCCGAAGCTGGACAGTGGCTAGTGATCGATGCCGAGGGTACAATGCTGGTGCCGGGAACACTATTGGTTGAGCAGCAAGAGGTGATATTGGCCGAAGGCGCACGGCTGACTTTGCTGTCGAACGATGGACAAACCCTTAAGCTGGCTGGTCCCTATTCCGGGATTCCAGAGCAGAAGATTGCGGCGAACTGGAAGGAGAAAAATCTCGTCGTTCTCGTCAGTCTGCTACAAGGACACTCGCAACCAGCTTCAGCATTGGGTGGCTTGCGGGCGAGTTCGCGGAAGACGCCGCCCGCCGGGGCTGTGGATGTCGACCGTTCCGGCAAGCAGTGTCTGAGCAGCGATCCGGTGGTGTTATGGCGTGGTAACGCAATATCCCAAGAATCAGTAATACTGACTGATGCGAGAGGCAAGACGCTGGACAGCCGGACGTGGCCAATGGGTGAAGCCCAATTGAATGTTCCTGCCTATTATTTTAGTGATGGTCAGGACTATTGGATCCAGCGTCGTGGTAGTGCTGCGGTGAAGTTTCAAGTTCATAAGATAGCTCAGCAAATGGCCAATCCCGTGGCGTTGGCGACATGGATGGCGGAGAACGGTTGCCAGGCGCAGGCGTTGAATGTATTGAAGAATTTGTAAGTGATCCGCTACTTGACCCTTGGTCATTTCAGGTGATCGAAGTGTTCAGGGAGTTTTCGGAGTATAGGGAAACTGGCGATTCTGGCTGACACCCAACCTTTTTGAGGAAATACTCACATTCACCTGCTGATTTTACACATGGCCTATGGTTTTGGCGGCGCCGAACAGACCACCGCCAATCTGCTCAATCATCTCGACCGTGACCGGATCAAGCAGATTACTCTGGTGGCGCCAGCCGCGTTAAGGCCCTATTTGCCAGCAACCTATAACCGTTTTGTTGACTCCGCCTTGTGCTGGCTGGAGCCGGGGTTCGCTACGCCAGGCGTCTTACGCCGGGATGCCAAGGCGTTCGGCGATTTATTACATATTCTGGCACCAGATGTGGCGCTTGGCATGATGCATTACGCATCAGCGCTCGTTGTGTCAGGCGTACGGTTGACCGGGTTGCGGACGCGCACCATCGCCAGCTATCGAGGACCACTTTATGAATACCTGCGCCACTACGAACCTGATCCCCGGCGTCGGCGATTCTTGCAAACGGTCGCAGCGGAAACCGCATCGCTGGCGGATCGAGTCATCGTTCCTTCGCAAGGTGTTGCTGACGAGTTGCAGCAACGATTTCTGACGCCGAGTCAGAAAATTGCGGTCATTCTCAACGGCATCGATCTCGCTCACGTCACTGAAGCCGCACGAACCGCAACGCCAGAACTCGCCCATCTCGATCAGGACAAAACACCGGTGCTGTGCGCTATTGCCCGGTTAGCTCCGGAAAAGAATCTTGGTTTGCTACTGGAGGCGTTCCGGCGGATTCACGCAACGTGCCCGGCAATGCTATTGATGATCGGCGATGGACCTGAGCGAGAGACGCTGAAAGCACAAGTTACCGCTTGGGGATTGACTGACTCAGTCCAGTTTGTGGGGTACCTCGCCAATATCTATCCTTACCTACGCCGCGCTGATGTGTTTATCCATACCTGTCATCTTGAGGGATTTGGCTACACCATGCTGGAAGCGTTGGCTTGCGGTACAGCGGTTGTGGCGACCGATTGTCCCTACGGGCCGCGCGAAGTGTTGGATTATGGCAAGTGCGGGCTGCTGGTTCCAATGGATAATCCTGATGCACTGGCGGGGGCGACCCTGCGATTGCTGGCCGATCCAGCACTTCGGCAGACGCTCGTGGTGCATGGGTTGGGACGGGCTAAACAGCTCTCTGTTCGGCGCATGGCGGAAGCTTATACCACCGAACTTGTTGCATTGGGCAGCGTAACATCGTAAGCAGGATGATTAATGCGGGGCAGGATCAATCACTGACGCGGCTAAAAAATATCTGCATCACCCATTGTGTAATACAAACTTCTGGCGAGTTCAGCAGACATGATCGGTAACTTCAAGGCAACACCACTAATAACCACTTCAGTAGGCTCTTGGTTGACCTCAGCCTGAATTCGCCATGAAGCAGGTAACCAGGCTTCCACCCGGGTTGCGCCAGTCGCCGCTGCTGTTTGCGCCAGCGTGGCCACGACCGGCTTCAGCCAGCGCGGTGCGATCAACAGGTCAATAAGTTGCAACTGGTCATCTTTCCTTCTCAGCACTGCCCAGCCGAATAGCCAGCTTTCCAGATACAATCCTAATAATTCATAGTTGTGAAACGGATTACTGGCATATCGCCAGTGTATATACGTCTGATCGCGCACCAGTGCTAAATGGAAATCCGGGGCCAGCCGGGTCCATAGCGCATTCAGTTGCGGGTCATTCCAAGCAAGCGGCTGGACGCGCAGAAAGGGGAATAAACCCTCGCTGCAAGCAGACCACTCCAAGCGATGAACCTGCTCAATTCGATGATAAATTCGCGAGTATTCACCGAGCCGGAACGGCCGCTGGCCGGGAAAACCATAGGTAAAGGCGCTTGGCCAGCGTCCCGCTAATTCACTGAGTAGTTCCCGCATCAAGCGGGTGAACAGGTTGCGTCCGCCCAGTTGTCCACGAGCATCAAGCGCAACCATCACGTCGCAGACCTGAAAAAACGGCAACATCCGTCCATGCCGCCAGCCTTGGAGTGGAATGGCGCCAGCATGGCCCACTAGTCGGCCTGAAGCGTCGAAGGCCAACCGGGCCAGCGGCGGTACTGACCCAGATTCAGTGTATTTCCAGCGCCACTGCGCAAGAGTCAGAGGCTGAGCGAAAACGTCGCTGAACAGGTTAACAATGGCAGCCTCATCACCAGGTTGGTAACTCCGGGTGTGATACGATTGAAGAACATTGGCGGACATGGCCGAATCGCCTGAGAGGAGCTGGGCCGCGCCAAGCCGATTTTGCAATAGTGGATGCTGGACGCGGATGAGCAGCGAAAGCGAGTGGATACCGTATCACGCGGTGCAAATCCTGGGAACTGGGCCGGTTCTGGTATTGGCGCCGCATCCGGATGATGAGGTCTTCGGCTGTGCGGGCGCCATCATGCGCCACGTTGCTGCCGGCGATCCGGTCACAGTGCTCATTTTGACTGATGGCGGTGGTGATCAGGACGATGGCCCGGAGCGGACGGCCTATGTTGCGCAACGACGGCAGGAAAGCCGGAATGCGGCAACGATTCTGGGTTATGGCGAACCGATCTTCTGGGATGTACGCGACCGGAAACTGATCGGGGATGAGTCGTTTACGCAACGATTATGCGAAATGGCTATCGCAACCGGCGCCCACCGGTTATATGCGCCCTGGCCCGGCGAGAACCATCCCGACCATCGCCGTCTGGGTATGGTGGCGTTGGAGCTTCTGCGCCGCTTGGCCGGACCCGTTACTCTGGCGCTGTATGAAGTCAGTGCGCCACTATCCCCTAACCGACTGCTGGATATTTCCAGCGTACTGGAGCGCAAACGTCAGGCGATGGCCTGCTTTGTGAGCCAGTTGGCAATGCAAACCTACGATCGTCAGATCGAGGCGCTGAATTGCTATCGAACCTATACCCTCGGAAACATTACTGCTGCTGAATCCTATAACGTAGTTGAACAGGATGAGGCAGATGAAGCACTGCGGTTTTTTACCGCACTGACTGCCAATCGGCGACGGCCCTTGGAAGCGCCTTCACTGGCGGTGCCTGAACCGCTAGTCTCGGTGATCGTTCGCACTCTGGGTCGCCCCGAATTGGCCGAAGCCTTGGCCTCTATTGCTGCGCAGACCTATGCTCGCCTGGAAGTAGTGGTTGTAGATGTCCTCGGCACCAGTCATCTGCATTTGGAGAGCCTATGTGGCTCCTTTCCACTGCGCGTTGTAGGAACTGGCCAATGCTTGGGGCGTAGCGCCGCCGCCAACCTCGGACTGGATCATGCGGGTGGCGAGTTTCTGATCTTTCTGGATGATGATGACTGGTTCGAGCCAGATCATATTTCCAGTCTGATTGACTTGCTACGAATGGAAACCACGACCGTAGCGGCCTATGCCGGGGTCCGGTGTATCCGGCGTTCGCTGTATGGTCAATGGGAAACGATCCGCATTTACAACGAACCGTTTGACGCCACCCGCCTGCGGCTGGAAAACTTCATCCCGATTCACGCCCTGCTGTTTCGACGCAGCGCACTTAGCGGTTTGAATCCCTGCTGTTTTGATCAACGGCTGGATTTGTATGAGGACTGGGATTTCTGGCTGCAATTGCTCGAGCGCGGAATCTTTGTGCATCGCAAGGCAGTCAGCGCCTGTTACCGGATTCACGACGGCGGCAGTCTGTCCAGCGCCAGCGCACAGCAGTTGCAAGCCGGCTTCCACGCCATCGTTCGCAAGTGGCGCGGACGCTGGAGTGATGATCAGTTCATGGACATGATGCGCCGCGCACGTACTCCAGAGCCAAGCTTCCTCGAAAGCATCGAGCCGTGCATCCTGGGACCAAAGAATGACTCCAATCGGCCCTTGCAGATCACCCATCAATTCATTCTTGAAACCCGGCAAAGCGCCCCGCCGGTTCAAGCTCCATCGACCGTAGCGCCACAATCCGCGTCATACCGAACCGTGCTGGTCGACGTCATCATTCCCGTCTATCGCGGTCTAGCCGAGACCCGCGCCTGCCTGTTAAGCGTTCTGAGCAGTCAGCGGAGCGTCCCCCATGAAATTATCGTAATTGATGACGCCAGTCCCGAACCAGCGCTGACCGACTATCTCCGCGAACTAGCGGCGGCTGGGCGCATTACCCTGCTACGCAATGCACAGAACCTGGGCTTTGTACAAACGGTTAATCGCGGCATGGCCCTGCATGAAGAACGGGATGTCGTGCTGTTGAACAGCGATACCGAGGTTGCGGGAGACTGGCTGGATCGGTTGACGCAATGCGCCTACAGCGCCCCGGATATCGGAACCGTTACGCCCTTTTCCAATAACGCCACCATTTGCAGCTATCCACAAACTTGTGCAGATAACGCCCTGCCGCCCGGTTATACGGTGGAAACGCTGAATGCGTTGTTTCGGCGCGTCAATACTGGGCAATCAGTACCTATTCCTACTGCGGTTGGGTTTTGTATGTACATCCGTCGCGATTGCCTGCGCACTGT
>JAJHPN010000435.1 GCA_020890855.1 Candidatus Contendibacter sp.
AGATAATTACTGAACCGGCCCTTGGCTTCAAAACGGGCGCGGAATGGCGAACGGTCGAAAAACTCGCCTAGCCGGGGCGCAATGCCGCCGCCGATATAAACACCGCCTTGCGCGCCCAGCGTGATCGCCAGATTGCCCGCCGCCGTCCCTAGCGCCCCGCAGAAGATCTCCAGCACATCCCGACAATGAGAGCAGCTTCCGGCCAGCGCCCGGTCGGTGATCGCGGCCGGGTCCAGCGCCTCCGCCGGCCAGCCTTCCACCTCCGCCAGCGCCGTGTAGAGATTCACCAAGCCCGGCCCGGACAGCAGCCGTTCCGGCGAGGCATGGCCGAAGCGCCGCTGCATGATCTGAGCGACTGCCCATTCCCGCTGATCTACGGGAGAGAAAGTGACGTGGCCGCCTTCGCTTTGCAGTGGAATCCAGCGTTCTCCCGACCATACCAATCCGGACACCCCCAACCCGGTGCCGGGGCCGAGCAGGCCAATGGGCGCTTCCTCAACGGCTGTTCCGCCGCCGACTGCGCGTCGTTCGTCAGGATTCAGCAGCGGCAACGCCAGCGCCAGCGCGGTAAAATCGTTGAGAATCAGCAGTCGCTCCAGGTCCAGCGCCCGACCTACCGCTTCGGTGGAGAATGACCAGTTGCTGTTGGTGAATTGAATCCAGTCGCCGCTGATCGGGGTGGCGACGGCGATGGCGGCCTGGGTTGGCCGCGGTTCGCCGACTGCCGCAAGATAGGCTTGAGCGGCGGCGGTCAGGTCCGGAAAAGCAGCGCAAGGTAAGATCTGTTCAGCGTAAGGCTGGCGGTTGGCGTCAATCAGCGCGAACCGGGCGTTGGTGCCGCCAATGTCGGCAACCAGATCAGGCGGGGTAGCGGAAGCAGTGGGCATAGCAAGGTTCCAGGTCGGAAAACGAAAAATGAACGTCAAAAATTCCAGTGAAAACAATAGAGAATAAACGCAGGCAGAGTTTGTTTCAGCCGTTTTGATCGTTATTTGTGCTAGCTGTTGTTTTTGTTAACACCAGTTCAGTTTCCGAAACCTGATCGGGCAAACGTAGCGCCAACAGCAGCAACAGACTGCCCATTCCGGCGCTCAGACTGAGAGCGACGCCAACCTTGAAAACCTGATGCAGGTAAATGACCGGGAGCAGCCATAATCCTGCGGTCAGAAATCGCAGTAGCGCTTGTTGCCAGCGGATGCCTCGACCATCGCGCTGCTGGATTCGCAACTTCCAGGCCCGCATCCCCAAGGTTTGTCCACCGCACACCCAGAACCCGCCATAGAAGCAGAAGCAGACCAGCAACAGCCAGGTGCGGAAGAATGGATTGCCTGGCAAGGGGTTATTCATCTTGAATGCTTCGCTGCCGATGATCGCAACGGTCAATCCCATCGCCAAGGCGCTAGCGACGAATAGCACCCCACTCAGCAACAAGCTGTCATAACCGACCGCCGCCAACCGGCGGGGCAGGCTCGCCAGCATTCCACCAACCCGCGGCGACTCAGACATGGGAGAGGCGGGAGCGCAATATCCGAAAGCGACTACTTGGTCGCTGCCGGACTGCTGGCCGCTGGAGCGGCGGTAGAGGTGGACTCCTTGCCAACCGGTTTGGTCGTAGCCGGTTTATTCTTGTCCTTACCTTGATCTTTCCTGCCCTTTTTATCTTTGCCGGAACCGGTCTTGACGGGTTCCTTGTCGGAAGTCGCCGCCGCAGCGCCGGAAGTCGGCTTTGGCGCGCCCAGCCAGCCATTGATCTCGACGATATCCTGTTCCGACAGTTGACCGGCGGCTTGGCGCAGGGTCAGGTAATTGGCGATGTAGGAATAACGGGCGGCGGCGTAATTACGCTCGGCCAGGTACACATTACGCTCGGCGTCCAGCACATCGACGATGGTGCGGGTGCCCACTTCATAACCGGCTTGGTTGGCTTCCAGGGCGCTGCGGGTCGAGACGCGGGTCTGGTCCAGCGCCTTGATCTGGCTGATGGCGGTTTCCTGCCCGCGATAAGCGTTACGCACGGTGCGTATGGTGTCGCGCTGCTGGTTTTCCAGACTCTGCCGGGAGGCTTCGTAGTTATACGCCGCCTGCCGGGACCGCGAGGACACGGCGCCGCCGCTGTACAGCGGGATAGACAGTTCCAGGTTGACTTGGCTGCTGTTGGTGTCGGTGATGCTGTTATCGAAGTCGCTGCGGCTGGCTCGCAGACCCAGCGTCGGATAGTGGCCGGCCTTCTGCAACTGTATGTTTTCCCTGGCCTGATCCACGTTAAAACTGGCGCTGCGCAGTTTCAGGTTGTTTTCCAGCGCCACGCGCACCCATTCTTCCGGGTCGTTCGGTTTGGGCAGCGCCAGTGGCATCCGTTCGCTGAGCAGATTCAGTTGGGCATATTCCTGCCCGGTCAATTGCCGCAGTAATTCGCGGGCGTCAGCCAGTTTATTGGTGGCGTCGATTTCCTGGGAGACCGCCGCGTCGAACCGCGCCTGGGCGTCATAGACGTCGGTAATCGTCGCCAAGCCGACTTCAAACCGCCGGTTGGCCTGCTCCAGTTGTCGGGCAAAAGCATTCTTCTCTGCAGTGGCGTAGCTCAGGTTATCCAGCGCCGCCAGCACTCCGAAATAGCCTTGGGAGATCCGCAGGATCAGCTCATTCTGGGTATTGCGGAAATCAACATCGGACTGACTGACCACCGCATCCGCCAGTCGCTGCTGCACCAGATTGCCGCGATTGTAGATAACCTGATTCAGACTGATGACATAGTTGTGGCTGTTAAACTCAGACTTGCCCGACGATCCGCCCACTACGCCAAAGGTGCGACCCTGCTCAGCCGCCACCTCGGCGTTCGGCAACAACAGCGCCCGGGCCTGCGGCTTGGTTTCCTGTAAGGCTTCCCGGTTGGCGGCGGCGGCTTTTAGCACCGGATCGCTGTCCATGGCCTGCTGGTAAACCTGCACCAGATCTTCCGCACTGACCGGGTCGCACAAGACGACCGCGCACAACCCGGCCCACAGCAAAGGACGCGCTTTGAACATGGAGGACAGCTCAGAACTCAAAGGTTTTAGGGGCTGCGGCGTTGCGCAACAGGGGTAGTTCGGTTTCGAACAAACTTTCTTGCATCCACTCCTGTTCACCGATCCGGGTGATCAGCAGCGCCTCCATTGCGGGTGGCCTGCCCGTTACAATGAACAACCGCCCGTTCAGGCTCAGGCTTTGCCGCCAGATCTCGGCCACGGCAGGGACCGAACCGGTCACGGCGATGGCGTCGTAACGGCGCGCGCTCCAGCCGTGACTGGCGTCGCCGACAGACAGGGTTACGTTGCCAAAACCATGGGCCTTGAGCTTGTGACGAGCAGCGTCGACAAAATCAGCGACGATATCCACACTAACCACTGTGCTGGCTAGCTGCGCCAGACAGGCGGTTAGATAGCCGCCGCCCGTCCCAATCTCGAGGACGCAGTCAGTGGGTTGCAGCGCCAGCGCCTGGAGGATCCGGGCTTCAATGTTGGGTTTGAGCATGAACTCGCCTTGTCCCAGTGGGATGGCGAGGTCGCCGAAGGCCAGACTGCGGTAGCGATCAGGGACGAAATCTTCGCGGGGCAACCGGGCGAGGGTGTCCAGCACCCGCTGATCCAGCACATCCCACGGCCGGATCTGCTGCTCGATCATGTTATGGCGGGCCAGTTCAAAATTGAATGCAGTCATGTTCGGGATCCTGTCGACGCAACGCCTAATGGTTTGCCTGATGGGTTTTCGGGTTTCCGGCGGAGGCGGCGCCTGGTGTGTGGATCACGCCTCTAGCCCTGCTCGCGCCGGCGGGCGAGGGGGCAAAAACACGCTAATTCTAACACAAGGGTTTTTCGCGGCGCAGGCTACAGGAAGGTCGCCCCGACCGAAAACAGCCGCTCGACCTCCGGCACCCGTTTCTTGTCCACCAAGAACAGGATGACATGGTCATCGGCTTCGATCACGGTGTCATGATGGCAGATGATCACCTCGTCGCTGCGGGCGATGGCGCCGATGGTGGCGCCGGGCGGCAGGCGGATTTCTTCTACGCGCCGGCCCACCACTTTCGAGGTTTTGTAGTCGCCATGGGCGATGGCTTCAATCGCCTCAGCGGCGCCCCGGCGCAGGGAATGCACCTTGGCGACGTCGCCACGCCGGACATGGGTGAGCAAACTGCCGATGGTGGCCTGCTGCGGTGAGATAGCGACATCAATAATGCCTGAAGATTCAACCAGATCAACGTAGGACACCAGATTGATCAGCGCCATCACCTTGCGTGCGCCCATCCGTTTGGCCAGCATCGCCGACAAAATATTGGCCTCGTCGTCATTGGTTACCGCGCAAAAGACATCCATATGATCGATGTTTTCCTGCCGCAGCAGGTTCTCGTCAGCGGCGTCGCCCTGTAACACGATAGCCCGGCTGAGTTGCTCGGACAGCCGCCGGGCCATGACCGGATCGCGTTCAATGACCTTGACCTGGAACCGTTCTTCCAGCGCCTGGGCCAGACGGGCGCCAATATGGCCGCCCCCGGCGATGATCAGCCGCTTGACCATCCGGTCCAGCTTGCGTAATTCGCCGACAATGGCCCGGGTATTCTTACGGGCGGCGATAAAGAACACTTCATCATCCGCTTCGATCACCGTGTTGCCTTCGGGAATGATCGGACTTCCCTGGCGGAAAATGGCGGCGACCCGGGTGGCGATCCCCGGCATCCGATCCGGCAGGGTGCGCAACGCCTGGCCGATCAGGCTGCTGCCTTCATAGGCCTTGACCCCGACCAGCCGCACCTGGCCCTCGGCGAAATCCAGCACCTGCAACGCGCCGGGATGTTCGATGATGTGGCTGATGTAGTCAGTGACCAGTTGCTCGGGACTGATCAGCACGTCGATCGGCAGGGCGTCGTTCTTGAACAACCGGCTCTGGTAGCTGATGTAGCCGCCGGCCCGGACCCGGGCGATCTTGGTCGGCGTATTGAACAGGGTGTAGGCGATCTGGCAGGCGATCATGTTGACCTCGTCGTTGTCGGTCAGCGCAATCAGCATATCGGCGTCGGCGATGCCGGCCTGTTCGAGAACCCCGGGATAAGAGGCATGGCCGCAGACGGTGCGTAAATCCAGCCGATCCTGCAGGGCTTGCAGCCGCTCGGCGCTGACATCCACCACGGTCACGTCGTTGGCCTCGCCAGCCAGGATATGCGCCACTGACCCGCCCACCTGTCCGGCGCCCAGAATCACGATTTTCATGACCGACGCTCACTCATCGAGCGCCTTCTTGGGGTCGATCCCCAACGCCCGCAATTTGCGGTACAGGTTGGTGCGCTCCATCCCGACCCGATCCGCCAATCGCGCCACATTGCCCTCGCATTCGCGGAATTGCTGCATCAGGTAAGTCCGCTCAAACTGTTCCCGGGCTTCCCGCAACGGCAGATTCAGGGGAATGCTGCCCAGATCCTGGGATTTGACGGTGGCGGTGCCGCGCACCGCCGCATCCACTTCCTCCATCGAAATTTCTTCCTCGCCGCCCAGGATCAGCAGGCGCTGCACCAGGTTTTTGAGTTCGCGGATGTTGCCGGGCCAGCCATAGTTGCGCAGCCGGTTTTGAGCGGCTAGGGTGAAATGGCGATAGGTCAGCCCTTCCTGATCGACGAAATGGCTGACGTAATAGTTGAGTAACTCCGGTACGTCCTCAATGTGATCACGCAGCGGCGGCAGCTTGATCGGCACCACGTTGAGCTGATAGTACAAATCCTCGCGGAAGCGGCCGGTCGCGATTTCATGCTCCAGATCGCGGTGAGTGGCGGCGGCGACCCGCACGTTGACTCGCACCGGCTCTTTGCCGCCAATCCGCAGGAATGAGCCGCTTTCGAGCGTGCCGGCCAGTTTGGCCTGGGCTTCAAGGTCCATATCCGCCAGTTCATCCAGAAACAGGGTGCCGCCGCTGGCCTGTTCCAGCCGGCCATAGTGAATCCGTTCGCCCTGTTCGGAGCCGAACAGTTCCAGGCTGGCGTTTTCGCGGGCGATGGAGCCGACCCCGACGTCGACGAACGGCCCGGTCCGACGCGGGCTGTGGGCGTGCAGGAAGCGGGCGTAGACCTCCTTGCCGGTGCCGGGTTCGCCGAAAATCAGCACCGGCGCATCGTGCTGGGCGACGCGCAGCACCTGGGCGCGCAGCCGTTGCAGGACTTCGCTGCGTCCCACCGGTTCGACGACGGTTCGCTGTTGGCGGCGGAGATTCTGGTTTTCCCGCACCAGCCGGTCGGCGTCCAGCGCCCGTTCCAGGGTCAGCAGCAGCTTGGCCATGGACAGCGGTTTTTCGATGAAGTCGTAAGCGCCCAGCCGGGTTGCCTCTACTGCGGTTTCAACCGTACCGTGTCCAGACATCATCACAATCGGGCAGGGCAGATGATCGCCTTCGCTCCACTCCTTGAGCAGGCTGATGCCATCGGTATCGGGCATCCAGATATCCAGCAGGATTAAATCCGGACGCTGGACGCGGCGGGCTTCGCGGGCGGCGGCGGCGTTCTCGGCGGTGGCGACGGCATAGCCCTCGTCCTCCAGAATGTCCTTCACCAGGTCGCGAATGTCCGGTTCATCATCAACGACCAGAATGTAAGGCGCACTCATCGGGCCTCCTTAATGGTGTGCAATGGCGCGGCGGGAACGGTAGGCGGAGTTGGCGATTCGACGCCGTCACGTTGAAGCGGAAGCCGGATCGCCACCCGGGCGCCACCTTCCGCCGCCGTCTCCAACTGGATCCAGCCCCCGTGCTCTTCAACAATTTTTTTGACAATCGCCAATCCTAGTCCGGTTCCCTTGGGTTTGGTAGTCACATAAGGCTCAAAGGCGCTGCTCAGAATGCTGTCCGGGAAACCCGGACCGTCATCCCGCACGCTCAGTTCTGCGCAATCGGCCCCGGCTACATGGTCGCGGCGGGTATGAATCCACAGGGTCGATCCATGGCTGCTGCGAATGGCTTCAATCGCGTTCTTGACCAGGTTATGCAGTAATTGCCGCAACCGGCCCTGGTCGGCCTTGATATACAGTGGTTCGGGAGCCAGTTCCAGCTTGATTTCCACCCCAGCCGGATAATCACGGTACAGATAGAGCACTTCAGTCACGAACTCGTTCAACTCCAGTGCAACCAGTTGCAGGCGCGGCGAGCGGGCGTATTCATTGAAGGCGTCGACCATTTCCTTGAGCGCCTGCACCTGCTGGATGATAGTGTGGGTGCCGCGCTCCAGCACCTTGCCCTGTTCCTCGTCAAATTGCTTGAGGTACTTGTGGCGGATCCGCTCAGCGGCGAGTTGAATCGGGGTCAGTGGGTTCTTGATCTCGTGGGCCAGTCGGCGGGCCACCTCGGCCCAGGCGGCGTCACGCTCCGCCTGCGCCAGGTGAGTGATGTCATCGAACACGATGACGTGACCGCCGTGCAAACCGACGGCGTCGGGCAGCGAACTGCCCCGGCACATCAACAGGCGCCGGCCATTGCTGCTGAACCAGGCGATTTCCTGCCGCCAGTCGCTGGACTGGTTAAACTGGGGGCCGATGGCGTCGATCAGGTCCTGCAACACCGGTTGCGTCACCCCGATCTGGCGGTGGTCGCTACCGATCAGGGTTTGCAAATCCACGCCGAGAATCTGGCTGGCGGCGGCGTTGCCGGTTTGCAGTCTGCCGGCCTGATCGATAGTGAGAACCCCGGACGATAATCGCGCCAGCACGGTTTCCAGGTAGGCCCGCTGGCTTTCGACCTGTTCCTGGCTACGTTGCGCGGCGTCGCGAGCCTGGGCCAGATAGCGGATCATCTGGTTAAAGGAATCCACCAGAAAACCCAGTTCATCGGCGCTGGCGCGGGCCAGCGGCTGATCAAAGCGGCCTGCGGCGACGGCTTCCGTGCCGGCGGCCAGTTCCCGCAAGGGTTGCACCAGACGGCGGGCGGTATAGAACGCTGCCCAAAAGGCCGCCAGCACCGCCAGCAACAGCGCTAGCGACAAGGTCAGAGTAAAGCCGGCTTTGAGCGGTCCCCGCAGGAAAATGAGTTCCTTGTAACTGTCAAACGCCGCCTGCACTGCGTCGGCCAGCAGACTGAGCCGATCGGTGACCGGGAACAACGCCTGCAGCAGCCGCTGTTCGTTATGGAGCGCCGCCGCCAGCACGACGACCCGGATATGAAACCCGGCGTCGCGGATCGGCTCCAGCCCGACATAGCTGCGGCCCTGCCGGACTTGCAAGACCACAGCGTCCGGAGGGGGCGTGGGCAGGATCACCGCCGGATCCACCGTAGCCGTGGCGATGATCCGCCCGCTGTGACCAAACAGGGTCAACTCGGACGCCTCCCCGATATCAAGTAACTCATCCAGTCGCCGGCCCGCCTGGTCGCCATCGCTGTCGGCAACGCTCTCCGCAATCCGGGTGGTTTGCCTGAGCACCTCGCGCATCCGCAAATCCAGCGCAGTGCGGCTCAGTTCGAGGGCGTCCTGAAGACCGCGATCCACCTGGACATTAAACCAGCTATCAATGCCGCGTTGCAGGAAATGCAGTGAGAATCCATACACCAGCGCCACCGGGGTAATAGCCAGCGCCGCGAAGATGCCGGCCAGCCGCAAGGTTAGCCGGGCGCCGGGCGTACGGCGGCGATACAGACCAATCAACCCGATCAGGTTGTAGAAAATCAGCGCCGCCAGCGCCCCCAGGCCAATGGCGCTGATCAGCAGCAACCAGAAGTAGATCTGGCCGAACTGGGTCGAATTGGTGGTGGCGTGGCCCATCAGCACCAGAATCACCAGCAACAGGCCCAGTAGCAGCAGCGTCGGGGCCAGACCTTCGCCACTGGCCAGACGCCGGATCAAAGCGGCCATGTGCGCCACTCGCTGGATAAGCGCCAGTCATCTGACAGGTAAGCGAACAACCGCAGCGGCGCCGGCAGCGCCTCCAGATCCAGCAGCACTCGCAACGCGCCTTCATACCGCTCGCCGGTAATCAGCAAGCCTTGGTCGAGAAACGGAAAATCAGTCAGCTGTCCCATGAACTGCAACGCGCCGCGCCGGCTTGGAAAACCACGCCGTTCGCCACTGTTGAGGTTGTTGACCAGGTATTGCTGGCTGAGGGCGTGATATTCGAGCCGGAACCGTTGGGTCAGGGCATACACGGTTTCATCCCAGATCCAGCCGCGGCGGCGACGCACTTCCATTTCCAGTTCGACCGTCAGCGGCACCCCGTTTTGCAGGGCTTCCAGCGCCGGAGGGCTAAAGCGGTAGTCGATCCGGGCGTTCAGCCGGTAGACGCCGCCTTCCAGTCGGCTGGAGGCGCTGACGATATCAAAGCCGGCTGCGCTGGCCCCGGCAGTCCACAGCGCTATCCAGAGCAAGGTCAATCTGCCCAGGGCGCAAACCGGGGTTCGGGTCAGGGCGGCGAACATGGCGCTCCTTGCGGGACAGCGGGCAGCTTGATGAGTGCGGCATAATAAAACCCGTCCATACCGGCCTCGCCGGGCAGGATCTGCCGGCCATGCGGCAGAGCGCAGCCCCAGAGGGCGCTGATGGGTTGTTCTCTGGCGTCAGGATGCACGGCGAGAAAAGCGGCGATCACCTGCTCATTTTCCTGACGGAGCACCGAACAGGTCGCGTAGAGCAGCCGTCCGCCGGGTTTGAGCAAGGGCCACAGGCTGTTGAGAATCGCCCGCTGCTGGTCGGCCAGCGCGGCGATGTCGTTGGCCCGGCGCAGCAGCTTGATGTCAGGGTGACGCCGAATGACGCCGGTCGCGGAGCAGGGCGCATCCAGCAAAATCCGGTCGTAAGCGATTCCATCCCACCAGTCCAGCGGCCGCCGGGCGTCGCCGGCGATCAATCGGGCGCGCAGTTGCAGCCGGTCCAGATTATCCCGCACTCGCCCCAGCCGCTCCGCGTCCTGATCCAGTGCAGTCAACGCTGCATCGGGAACGCATTCCAGCACATGGCCGGTTTTGCCGCCCGGCGCGGCGCAGGCGTCCAGCACCCGCATTCCCGGCTGAAGGTTGAGCAAAGGCGCCGCCAATTGCGCAGCGGCGTCCTGCACCGACCACCAGCCCGCGGTGAAACCGGGCAACGCTGCCGGATCGGCAGGTTCAGCCAAGGTCAAGGCGGTGGCGACCAGCGCCACGGGCTCGGCGACTTTTCCCGCTGTCGCCAACCGCTGCCGGCAATCTTCCCGATCCAGTTGCAGGCGATTGATCCGCAGGGTGAAGGACGGTCGGTCATTATTGGCGGCGACCATCGCCGGCCAGTCCTCCGGCCAGTCCTGTTGCAATTGCTCCAGCAGCCAGCGCGGATGGGCAGTGGCGGCTTCCGGGTCGCTATCAATGAAGGCGGTCAGCTCCGTCCGCCGGCGCAGGGCGTTTCTCAACACCGCGTTGATCAATCCGGCCATCCGGGGTTTACCCATTGGGCGAGTGGCGGCGACGGTTTCGGCGACCGCCGCATGATCGGGAATCCGCAAATGCCACAACTGGTAGAGACCGACCAGCAGCAGGGCTTGCACCGGTCGCTCGCCCGAGGACAACGGTCGTTGCAGCAAGCGATCCAGCATGGCCTGCAATTGTGGTTGCCAGCGGCATGTGCCGTAGCACAATTCCTGCAGCAGGCCGCGATCCAGCGGCGCGGCGGATTCCAGCGCCGGCGGCAGGACGGTGGTCAGCGACCGACCCTCGCCCAGCACTTGAGCCAGCGTCTGCGCGGCGATGGCGCGAACGTTCATGCCGCGCCCAACCGGCGACCGGCCAGCCGACGGGCATTGAGAAACGCCGCCGCCGCCAGCGGTTTGCCGCCGGGCAATTGCACCTCGGTTAACCGCAAGCCGCCCGCGCCCGTCGCCACCACGATGCCATCCGGCCCTTCGCGGAGCACCATGCCCGGCGGGGCGGTGGTTGATTCCGCGTCAGCGACGGCGCGCCAGATTCGCAGAGTTTGTTCATCCAGCCGGGTTTGCGCCACCGGGCGCGGGTTGAACGCTAGCACCTGCCGCTCCAGTTCCCGCGCCGGGCGGTTCCAGTCCAGTTCCGCCTCGGCTTTATCCAGTTTCGGGGCATAAAGTGCGCGAGCGGCGTCCTGTGGTTCCGCAGTCAGGCGACCGGCCAGCACGTCCGGCAGCGCGGCCTGCAAGAGTTCTGCGCCCAGCGTCGCCAGTCGGTCGTGCAGCTCGCCGCCGGTCATCCCGCGTTCAATCGGCACGGCGGCGCGGGCGTAAACCGGTCCGGTATCGAGACCGGCTTCCATCTGCATGAGACAAACCCCGGTTTCAGCGTCGCCGGCGAGCATGGCTCGCTGAATCGGCGCTGCGCCACGCCAGCGCGGCAACAGTGAAGCATGAATGTTGAGGCAACCGAGCCGGGGAATCGCCAACACCGCTGGCGGCAGAATCAGGCCATAAGCAGCGACGATGAGCAGATCCGGAGCCAGCGCCGTCAGTTCAGCCTGAACCGTGGAATCACGCAGGGTAGCCGGCTGATAGACCGGGACGCCAGCCGCCAGCGCACAGGTCTTGACCGGGCTGGAGCGCAGTTGCCGACCTCGGCCAGCGGGTCGATCCGGTTGGGTGTAGACGGCGCTGGGCGAATAGCCGGAGGCCACTAACAGGCGCAAGGCGGGAACGGCAAAGTCGGGGGCGCCGGCGAAAATCAGGCGCGGCGGAGAATGGAGCATTCGGGTTCTGCCTTGCAGCGAATGGCGAGGAGCCAATAGGGGGTGACGGGGGGGCGAGGAGCCAATGGCGGGATTCGCCGCCTCATGGCCGCGATTCAAGCCGGGCTTGTTTCTCCAGCTTCCGGCGAATGCGGTCGCGTTTCAGCGCCGACAGATAATCTACAAACAGTTTGCCATCAAGATGATCCATCTCATGCTGGATGCACACGGCCAGCAACCCCCCTGTTTCCAGTTCAAACGGTTCGCCATCGCGATCCAGGGCGCTGACCCGCACCCGCTCGGCGCGTTTGACCGCC
This sequence comes from Candidatus Contendibacter sp., assembly GCA_020890855.1. Lineage (GTDB taxonomy): Bacteria > Pseudomonadota > Gammaproteobacteria > Competibacterales > Competibacteraceae > RXIV01. The sequence continues at coordinate 11,968 of JAJHPN010000435.1, forward strand.
TCGTAAAAACCCGGCACTGACAGGCAGCCTTCTTCCATCTCTTCTTCGCCTTCCCGATCCAGGAGGGTCGGATTGATCAGCGCCAGCGGCTGGTTCTTGCTCTCGGAGACATCCATCACGATGACCCGCTTCTGGACGTTGACCTGCGTCGCGGCCAGCCCGATACCCGGCGCCGCATACATGGTTTCGAGCAGATCGGCCACCAGCGCGCGAACGCCGTCATCAACGGTTTCCACCGGCAACGCCGATTTACGCAATCGCGAATCGGGATAATGCAAGATATTCAGTTGCGCCATGACCACTCCACAAAATTTTGCTTGTTGCCCGGTTGCCGCTCGGAGTGGAAATGATACGAAAAACCGCCACGCCGGGGCTATACTTATACGCGATGAGGGTTATCCGCTCCCTTTCCGCCCGTTTCTCCGGAGGATCAGCAAGGATATGAACACCACGCATTCCCCACGGCGTCCCGGAACCGCACTGTGGCCGGCGACGGCGATCCTGCTTGCGGCGTGCGCCCAACCGCCTTCCCCGCCCGAATCCGGCAGCTCGGTGGCCGGGGAACCGCCGTCGGCTGCATCGTCAGCCCAGGCCATTGCGGGCGCCGCGCCAGCTGAAGTTTCACTGCGTCCGGATCACCCCCAGACTTACACGGTCGTTCCGGGCGACACCCTGTGGAGCATCGCCGGGCGGTTTCTTAAAAATCCCTGGCAGTGGCGCGAAATCTGGCGGCAGAACCCGCAACTCCGCAACCCTAACCGGATTTATCCGGGCGATGTGCTGCAATTCAGCTATGACGCCAACGGTAAACCGCAGTTGACCGTCGCCGAGCGGGAGGAAGTTCCCCTGCTGAAGCTGGCCCCCGAAGTCCGGGTCGAAACCCTGACCCAGCCCATTCCGCCAGTGCCTCGCGACGCCGTCGAATCGTTCCTGATTCGCGCCCTGGTCCTGAGCGATGGCGAGTGGCAGAAATCACCCTATATCGTGGCGGATGACGATAACCAGGTGGTTTACGCTGACCGCGACCGGGTGTACGCCCGAGGCGCCGCTTTTGACCAGCCGCGCTATCAGGTGTTCCGTGCTGGCGAGCCGCTGCGCGAACCTGGTTCAGGCCGTTATCTCGGCACTGCCGGCATTTATATCGGCGAGGCGATCCTGGAAAAGGATGATGACCCGGCGACCTTCCGGTTGACCAACACGGTTGCCCCAGTTCACGCCGGGGACCGGTTATTCGAGATCCAAGGCGAGCGCGAACTGTACAGCTTCGAGCCGCACCCGGTGCCGCCCGATACTGAAGGCTTCATCATCGCCCAGCTCAATCCTGATGTGACCCAGATCACCCAGTACAGCAGCGTTATCATCAACCTGGGCGGTCAGGAGGGTTTGGAGCCCGGCCATGTCCTCGCTATTTACGGTCGAGGACGGGAGGTTGAAGATCCGGTGCGGGGCGGGAGCGTGAAATTGCCCGGCGAGCGAGCTGGACTGGTCATGGTGTACAAGGTCCATGAGCTGGTCAGCTATGCGCTGGTGATGCAGGCCGAGCGCGCCATCCGCCTGCAAGACCGGGTTACCACGCCCTGAACCGCGCCGCCCTGCCCCCGGCCGCCGATCCGGTCTGGCTGCTGGCGCTGCTGCGGGCGCCGGGCGTCGGCCCAGTCCGCTTCGCCCGGCTACTGGAACGTTTCGGTTCGGCGATGGCGGCGTTCGCCGCCAGTCGCGCCGAACTCAAACCGCTGGACTTGCCGGAGGCGGCGCTCAACTATCTGAATGCTCCCGACTGGCGGCAGGTCGATCAGGACCTGGCCTGGCTGGAGCGTCCAGGCAACCATTTACTGAGTCTGGACGATCCTTGCTACCCACCCTTGTTGCGGCATGTGCCTTATCCACCACCCCTGCTGTTTGTCTGCGGCGCCCCGGCCTGTCTGCGGCAGCCGCAACTCGCCATTGTCGGCAGCCGCAATCCCACCCCGGTGGGCCGGGAAACCGCTTATAGTTTCGCCGCGCACCTGGCTGGCTCCGGGATGACCGTCACCAGCGGTCTGGCTTTCGGAATCGACGCCGCCGCGCACCAGGGCGCATTGGCCCGCGGCGGTCAGACCGTCGCGGTGATGGGTACGGGCCTGGATCGGGTTTATCCCGCCAAGCATCGGGATCTGGCCCACGCCATCGCCGAACGCGGCGCGCTGGTGTCCGAATTTCCCATCGGCACGCCAGTGGTGGCGGGCAACTTCCCGCAACGCAACCGGCTGATCAGCGGCCTGGCGCTAGGAGTGCTGGTGGTGGAAGCCGCCGCCCAGAGCGGTTCGCTGATTACCGCCCGGCTGGCTAACGAGCAGGGCCGGGAGGTGTTCGCTATTCCCGGTTCGATCCACAACCCGCTGGCCAAAGGGTGCCACACGCTGATCCGTCAGGGCGCCAAACTGGTGGAAACCGCCGCCGACATTCTCGAAGAATTGGGGTCGCTCGCCGCCGCCGGGACCACTGAACCAGTCACTGCTCCGGCTCCCGCCACCGCTTCAGCCGCACTTGACGACGACTACCGGCAATTGCTGGTGGCCATCGGCGCCGAACCCGCCAGCATCGATGGACTGGTGGAGCGCTGCGGATTGACGGCTGAGGTGGTTTCCTCCATGCTGCTGATAATGGAACTTGAAGGTTACGTTGCAGCTATCCCCGGCGGCCTGTATTGCCGCCTCAAACTTTGAAAACGCTGATCGCCCCTGGCGCAATAACGGGGGGTTTTGTCCTTCCAAGGTGAATCCCGGAATGAAAGAAAACATGCTGGACGTACTGATGTACCTGTTTCAGAACGGCATGGACGACGATATGGACCCCGATCACGAAATGATTCAGACCGGGTTAATGGCCGCTGGTTTTCCATCGCACCAAATCCAGCAGGCCTTTGAGTGGCTGGATCATCTGGTGGATCATCAGCCGGCTCTGCCGCCCGTCAGCGCCCATGCCTGCCGCATCTACGTGGCGCAGGAATTGGACAAACTGGATGTGGAATGCCGGGGTTTCCTGCTGCTTCTGGAGCAGAGCGGCATCCTCGCCCCCGAAACCCGCGAACTGGTGATCGACCGGGTTATGGCGTTGGAAACCGACGAGATTGATCTGCGCCAATTAAAATGGATTATTTTGATGGTGCTGTTTAACCAACCGGGTCAGGAAGACGCCTGCGCCTGGCTGGAAGACTTGGTGTTTGATGACGCGCCCGGCGGCTGTCTGCATTAACCGCCTTGCCGCATCCTGCCTGAATCTCCGCTGATCCAGCGGATCTTAGCGGGCAACGCCGCCCTTTCCCGGACGGAGTTTTGTCCGGCGTCGCCCCTGTTTCAGCTACTCTTCCATTATTGTTATGAGCAAAAATCTGGTCATCGTCGAATCGCCGGCCAAGGCGAAAACCATTAAAAAATACTTGGGGAAGGATTTCGAGGTGCTGGCCTCCTACGGCCATGTGCGCGACCTAGTGCCCAAGGAAGGAGCGGTCGATCCGGACCACGACTTCGCCATGAAGTATCAGCTTATCGATAAGAATGAGCGCCATGTCGAGGCGATTGTCAAGGCGGTCGCCAAGGCCGACGTGCTGTATCTGGCTACTGACCCGGATCGCGAAGGCGAGGCCATTTCCTGGCATCTGTACGAACTGCTGCGCGAGCGCGATCTGCTCAAGAATAAATCGGTGCAGCGGGTGGCGTTCCATGAAGTCACCCAGCGGGCGATTGTCGAGGCCGTCGCTCATCCCCGCGGTTTGTCGCTGGATTTGATCAATGCCCAGCAGGCCCGGCGCGCGCTGGATTATCTGGTCGGCTTCAACCTGTCGCCGTTGCTGTGGAAAAAGATTCGGCCTGGACTGTCCGCCGGTCGGGTGCAGTCGCCCGCGTTGCGGATGATCGTCGAGCGCGAAGAAGAGATCGAACGTTTTCAGACCCGGGAGTACTGGACGCTGGAAGCGGATTCGGCCAAGGCCGGCCAACCCTTTGTCGCCCGGTTGGCCGAGTACGGCGGTGAGAAACTCAACCTGTTTAGTATCGTGAACGGCGAACAGGCGCATGGCATGGAGCAGGTGTTGCTGGACGCTGCGCGCGCCCAACAGGCGGAATCCGGCAAGGCGGCGGATGCAGCGGCGATCGGTCGGCTACGCATCGCCAAGGTTGAGCGCAAGCAGCGCAAACGCAACCCGGCCGCGCCATTCACCACCTCCACCCTGCAACAGGAAGCCTCTCGCAAGCTGGGTTTTTCGACGCAGCGCACCATGCGGGTCGCCCAGCAGTTATACGAAGGCATCGATACCGGGGCCGGCGCGGTGGGTTTGATCACCTACATGCGCACCGACTCGGTGAATCTGGCGCAGGAGGCCATTACCGACATTCGGGCGCTGATCGCCCAGCGCTATGGGGCTAACAATCTGCCGGCCAGCCCTCGCCTGTTCAAGACCAAGGCCAAGAATGCTCAGGAAGCCCACGAGGCGATTCGCCCGACCTTGGTGACGGTGCTCCCGGAACTGATCCGCGCTCACCTCAATGCCGATCAATTTGCACTCTACGAACTGATCTGGAAACGCACCGTCGCCTGCCAGATGATCCCCGCCACCCTGAACACGGTTGCCGCCGATCTGGCCTGTGGCGTGGGTTGCCTGTTCCGCGCCACCGGATCCACCGTCGCCGATCCCGGCTTCATGGCGGTTTATCGGGAAGATGTCGATGATCCGATGGATGAGGATGAAGACCACCGGGCGCTGCCGTTGCTGCGCGAAGGCGAATGGGTGGAACTGCTGGCGCTGCGTCCCGAACAGCATTTCACTGAACCGCCGCCGCGCTTTTCCGAAGCCAGTTTGGTCAAAGCGCTGGAGGAGTACGGCATCGGTCGGCCTTCCACCTATGCGGCGATCATTTCAACGCTGCTGGCGCGTGAATACGCGGTGCTGGACAGCCGCCGCTTCAAGCCCACCGATATTGGCCGCATTGTCAACCGCTTCCTGACCCGGCATTTCACCCAGTATGTCGATTACGAATTTACCGCCCGGCTGGAAGACAATCTGGATGCGGTAGCGCGTGGCGAAGAAGACTGGCTGCCGCTGCTGCGCAATTTCTGGGATCCGTTCCAGCAACGAGTGGTCGAAAAAGCCGAGACGGTGTCGCGGCAGGAAGCGGTGCAAAGCCGTGAACTGGGCAATGATCCCGACACCTGCCGTCCGGTGTCGGTGCGGATGGGCCGGTTTGGGCCTTTTGTGCAGATCGGCCTCAAGGATGATCCCGACAAACTGCGGTTCGCCAGTCTGCGTCCGGAGCAGCGGATGGATACGATAACGCTGGATCAAGCCCTGGTGCTGTTCCAGTTGCCCCGCGATCTGGGAGTGACCGAGACCGGCGAGTCGATGCAGGTCAGCATTGGCCGGTTCGGGCCGTATGTGCGCTATGGCAAGAACTACGTTTCCCTCAAGCAGGAAGACCCGTACACGGTCAGCCGCGAGCGGGCGCTGGAGCTGATCGCCGAGCATCAGCAGGCGGTGGCGAACAAGGTGCTGCGGACCTTCACCGGCTCGGCGATCCAGATTCTTAATGGCCGGTTTGGCCCGTACATCACCGATGGCAAGAAAAACGTCCGGGTTCCCAAAGGTCGTGAGCCGGCGAGTTTGACTCTGGCGGAATGTGAAACGCTGGTGAGCGAAGCCCCGGACAAGAAGAAAAAACCGGTGGCTGGCTCTCGCACTGCGACACCCGCCAAGGTCAAAGCCAAGGCTACGACCAAGCCTAAAGCTAAAGTTAAAGCCAAACCAAAACAGGCGGCTGGCGGTTAGCGACTTGAACGGGCTAAAGTTGCGAATGGCCGCCCGCGCGGTGCGGGCCGGCGGTCTGATCGCCTATCCCACTGAAGCGGTTTACGGTCTCGGTTGTAATCCGCGCCATGAACGAACGGTCAAACGGTTGCTGGCGCTCAAGCGCAGGTCGGCCAGCAAGGGCCTGATTCTGATCGCGGCCGATTTCGCCCAGCTTGAACCGTTTCTGCAACCGCTCTCACCGCCGGATCGCGTTCGTCTGGAGGCGACCTGGCCGGGGCCGCAGACCTGGCTGATTCCCGCTAGATCCGGCGTCCCCCGCTGGCTGCGGGGGCGGCATGACACCCTGGCGGTGCGGGTCACGGCGCACCCCCTGGCGGCGGCGCTGTGCCGAAGTTGTGGGCATCCGCTGGTGTCGACCAGCGCCAATGTCAGCGCTCGCCCCCCCGCCCGGAGCGCCCTGGCGGTCCGCCGCCAGTTCGGCCAGGCTCTCGACTACGTGCTGCCTGGCCCGACCGGAGGCGCAGCAAAACCGACGGCGATTCAGGATTTATGCACCGGGCAGGTGCGGCGGGGCGGTTAGTTCAGACTGGTTTCAATCCTGGAATCACCTGCGTCAGCAGGGTTTTGACCTGCTCCATGCCGCCGACCAGATTCCGCTCAATCTCAGCCATGGTGATCTCGCCCGCCGCCTTGCCTGCCGCCCAGTTAGCCACCACCGCGCACACGGCGTAGCGCAACCCCAGCTCCCGCGCCAGCGCCGCTTCCGGCATTCCGGTCATGCCCACCATGGCGCAACCATCCCGCTCCAGCCGGCGAATCTCCGCCGCCGTTTCCAGCCTTGGCCCTGACATCGCTGCATAAGTACCCGATTCGCGGGCGTCGAGTTTCAGGGCGCAGGCCACCTGAATCAGCCGTTCACGCAGTTCAGGGCAATAGGGTTCGGTAAAGTCGATGTGAGTAACGTGGGTAAGGTGGTCTTCAAAAAAGGTGCAAGGTCGGCCCCAGGTGTAATCAATGATTTGATCCGGAAACGCCAGCGCTCCTGGATCCATGTCGGCGCGAATCCCGCCGACCGCCGCCACCGCAATCACCTGTTTCACGCCGATGCGATGCAACGCCCAGAGGTTGGCCCGGTAGTTGATTTTATGCGGCGGCAGAGTGTGATGCTGACCATGCCGGGCCAGAAACACCACAGGTTGCCCGCCCAGTTCGCCATAAACCAACGGGCTGGAGGGTTCGCCATAAGGGGTGGAGCGGGTTTCCTGGTGGATGGTTTTAAGGGTGTCCAGCGTGGCGAGACCGGTGCCGCCGATAATGGCGATCGTCGGGTTCATGGCGGATTCCTCAAGGCGGCAGGGTTAGCGGTTAGTCGCGGGCGGCGTAGATCGCCGGCAGGTTGCGCCAATACTCCTGGTAGTCCATCCCGCAGCCGAAAATATAGCGGTCGGGGACCTCCAGACCGACAAAATCCACGGTCAGCCCGGCCGCTTTACGGTCATGCCGCTTGTTGACCAGCACTGCGCTGTAGACTGCCGCCGCGTCTTGCTGGCGCACTTCAGTCAGGATCGCTTTAAGGGTGTCGCCTTCGTCAAAGATGTCGTCGATGACCAGCACCACCCGGTTTGTGACGGTGGGGCGCGGCAGGGCGATCCAGTCCAGATCGCCGCCCCGGACGCCACTGCGATAGCGCGTCGCGTGCAGGTAGCCGACCTGAAGCGGGAAACTCAGTCGGGACAGCAATTGCGCCGCCGGGATGAATGCGCCGTTCATCACCAGCAGCGCCAGCGGATCACGGTGCTCCAGTTCGGCGGTAATCGCGGCGGCCATTTGATCGAAAGCGGTGGCGATCTGGGCCGGGGAGCAAAGCAATTCGGCTTCGCGCAAGACGGCAAGCGCCTGTTCAGCAGTGATGGCGGACATGGGTCAGGCTCCAACATACGGATTGAATGAGCACTTCTATTGATCGAACTCAAGCAATCTCGGCGTGCGTCTTCTTCAAATATTCATTCTCTTCAAATATCCATTTCCAGTAACGGAAAAGTATCGTAGTCGCGCACCAGCTGAACCGCCCGTCGCCAGACCGGGTTATGGCGCAGCCGCTCCAGGGTCAGGTGGCCGCGCCCGTGCATCCGGATCAGCCGCGCCTGGGTCACGGGGTCCGGGGCATACCGCAAATGGTCGAGAATGGCGGCGGCGGCATGGCGATCATTGCAGCTGAGCACCATATCGCAACCCGCCGTCAACGCCGCATGGGCCCGTTCTGGCGGCGACCCGATCTCTTGGGCGCCGGCCATGTCCAGATCATCGCTGAAAATCACGCCCTGAAATTCCAGCCGCCGGCGCAGAATGTCTTTTAGCCAGCGTGGGGAAAAACCGGCCGGGCGATCATCGACCTGTGGATACAGCACATGCGCTGGCATCAGCGCCGCCAATCCGTAATGAATCATCCGCTCAAACGCCAGCAGGTCGGTTCCGGCCAGCTCGTCGTAAGGACGCGGGTCCACCGGCAGCTCCAGATGCGAATCGGCGGCGATACCGCCATGCCCCGGAAAATGCTTGCCCACCGCTTCCATACCGGCCTTCTGCATTCCGCTCATGTAGGCATGGGCCAGATCGGCCACCACTTCCGGATCGTGGTGAAAGGCCCGGTCGCCGATGATCCCGCTAACGCCGTGATCCAGATCGAGCACCGGCGCAAAACTCAGATCAACGCCGACCGCCCGCAATTCGGTCGCCATCAGCCAGCCGGTCGCTCGCGCCAGCTGTTTGGCCCGCAACACATCCCGGTAGTAGATTTCACCGAGTTGGCCCACCGCCGGCAACCGGGTGAAACCGTCGCGGAACCGCTGGACCCGGCCTCCCTCGTGATCCACCGCGATCAGCAGCCGCGGCTGACGCAGGGCGTGAATCGCAGCGGTCAGCACAGCAATCTGATCCGGCGAGTGATAGTTGCGGGCAAATAAAATCACCCCACCCACCAGCGGATGCCGCAGAATCTCCCGCTCCTCGGCGCTCAGTTCCCCACCATCAAGCCCCAGCATCACCGGTCCCAGCGCCATCATCATCCCCGTCTCGTCGGTTTGAACTGCAATTAATCTTATGATAACCCCTAATCTGCTCATCGCCAGTTGAAAGGTCCACCATGTCCACGCCGCTGCGTCCTTCCCGCCTGTGTCGCCTCCGGTTTTACCCTCAGGCGTGGTCGGCGGCGCTGTTGATCCTGCTGGCGCTGACCGGCGGTCTGGCGCTTGCCGATTCGGGCGGCGTTCACCAGGAATCTGCGGTAACGCCCGACTTTGGGATGATGGTGCGGTACGTGTTCTGGGCGCTGATCGCCGTCACCGGGGTTGCCGTCGCCGCCCTGTTGTGGTCCTGGCTGCTCGGACGACGGGTGGCGCAGCGCACCCGCCAGTTGCAGCGGGAATTGAGCGAACGTCGCCAGGTGGAGTTGGCGCTGCGGGAAAGCGAAACCCGGTTTCGCGACGTCACCGAGGCCGCCAGCGACTGGATCTGGGAAATGGATGAAAATCTGCGCTTCACCTATCTGTCGGAACGGTTTTATGCGCTGACCGGCATTCCCCCGCAGCATGTTCTTGGGCGCGCCCGCTGGGAACTGGCCACCGCCGACTCACCCGCAGAACGGGAAAAGTGGCGCAAGCACCAGGAACTGCTGGAAGATCACCGGCCGTTCCGCGACTTTGTCTATCAGACCGGCATCGGCGACCGCCGCGGGGCTGGCCGTTACCTGAAAGTCAGCGGCAAGCCAACTTACGATGAGCAGGGCCAGTTCCGGGGCTATCGCGGCACCGGCACTGACATCACCGAGCAGGTCAAGGCCGAAACCGCCTTGCAGGAAAGCGAATTGCGGTTGCGCCAAATCATTGATCTGGTGCCGCACATGATTTTCGCCAAAGATCGTTACGGCCACTTCCTGTTGGCTAATCAGGCCACCGCCCAGGCGTTTGGCCTGACCGTCGCCCAACTGGTCCATCGTTCGCACCGGATCGTGCATGGCGTTGACGAAGAAGCCGAGCGGATGATGGCTGATGATCTGGAAGTGATCGAAAGCGGCGCGTCCAAGTTCATCGCCGAGGAGACCTTCACCGACCATGCCGGTCGGGTTCAGACCATGCAGACCATCAAGATTCCCTTCATTGCGCCCGGCCTCAGCGAAACCGCAGTGCTGGGGGTTTCCATCAACATCACTGAACAAAAGCGCGCCAAGGAAGAAGTAGCGCGGATGCGGCTTTATCTCAAGAACATCATTGATTCAATGCCTTCGGTGCTGATCGGGGTCGATCCCTGGGGTTACATCACGGTCCTCAATCAGCCCGCTGAACAGGTCAGCGGGCTGTCGTGGGAAGCCGCGCAGGGCCGGTTTTTTGGCGACGTATTCCCGCAACTGGAAGGCCAGTTCGAGCAGGTGCGGCAGGCGATTCGACTCGGCCAGCCGATCAAGACCCCGCGCATGACCCTCGAAGTGCAAAGCGAACTGCATTATGCCGATGTCATGGTCTATCCTTTGATGGCGGACGGAGCCAGCGGGGCAGTGATCCGGATGGATGATGTGACGGGCCGGGTGCGAATCGAATCGATGATGGTGCAAACCGAAAAAATGCTCTCAGTAGGCGGACTGGCGGCGGGCATGGCCCATGAAATCAACAACCCGCTCGGCGCGATCCTGCAAGGCAGCCAGAACATCCAACGGCGCATCGCTTACGACATGCCGCAGAATCGCGCCGTCGCTGCGGCCATTGGCATCGATCTGGAGCGTCTTAACCGTTATCTGGAGCAGCGCGGCATCCGTCATTTTCTGGAAGGCATCCGTGAAGCCGGAGTCCGGGCCGCCAAGATCGTCGCCGACATGCTGTCGTTCAGCCGGCGCAGTGAGTCGCATTTCGGCCCGGTGGACCTTGAAGAGATGCTCGAAACCGTCCTGCGGCTGGCTGCTAGCGATTACGATCTGAAAAAGAAATACGATTTCAAGCGGATTCAGATCAATCGCGACTACGACCCGACACTGCGTCTGGCCTATTGCGACAAGACCGAAATCGAGCAGGTGATCCTGAACCTGCTCAAGAACGCCGCCCAAGCCATGACTGATGAGGGAACTCCAGCCCCGGCCATCACCTTGCGCACCCGCTGCGAACCGGACTCGCTCCTGATTGAAGTGATTGACAACGGTCCCGGCATGGATGAAAAAACCCTCAAGCGAATTTTCGAACCGTTTTTCACCACCAAGGACGTGGGCGCCGGGACCGGACTGGGTCTGTCGGTTTCGTATTTCATTGTGACCGAACAGCACCATGGCCGCTTGTCGGTCATCTCGAAACCGGGTCAGGGCGCCCGCTTCAGCATTCGCCTGCCTTTGCGCCGGGAGGCGTTATCATGACGGCCGCCACGATGGACTGGGTGTTGATTGTCGATGACGAAGCCATGATTCGGGAAAATCTGAAAGCCTACCTGGAAGACGAAGGCTTGCAGGTCGCTGCGTTTGAAGCCGTTACGCCAGCGCTCGACTGGCTGCAGGAGAGCGGAATCTGCCGAGTGTGCATCATGGATATGCGCCTGCCGGATATGGACGGCAACACCGCGATTCGCATCCTGCACCAGCGCTATCCGCAGATGGAGTTCCTGATTCACACCGGCTCCTCCAGCTACAGTCTGCCCGATGATTTGCGGGCGATGGGTTTAGACGACGACTGCGTCTACCACAAGCCCCTGACCGACATGGAGCCGCTGGCGACGGAGGTTCGGGTGCGCGCCGGGCTGGGGGAGGACAGGTTATGACCGCCGCCCTGGCGCGTATCCTGACTATCGAAGACGAACCGATGGTGCGCGAAATCCTGACCGCCTACATGGAAGACAGTGGTTTCGAAGTGATCCAGGCGGCGGATGGTCGCGCCGGCATGGATCTGATCCGCCGGGAACAGCCTGATCTGGTGCTGTGCGACCTGCGAATGCCGGGCATGGACGGGTTGCAGGTGCTGGCCGCCGTAACTCGCGAATTTCCCGATCTGCCGATCATCGTCGTATCCGGGATGGGCGGGATGAGCGATGCAATTCAGGCGCTCAAACTGGGCGCCTGGGACTATGTGACCAAGCCGATTGAGGATATGGCGGTGCTGGAGCACGCTATCGCTCACGCTCTGGAACGCGCCCGGCTGTTGCGGGAGAACCGCGAGCATCGCGAACACCTCGAAGTGGTTAACGAACAACTGCGGCAAACCGTGCGCCGCTTGCAGGAAGACGAGGCGGCCGCGCGGCGGATCCAGTTTCAGTTACTGCCAGAGAACGACAAGCAGTTTCGCCAGTACCGGTTCAGCCGCCATTTGCTGACCTCACAATATCTGAGTGGCGATTTCGTCGACTATTTCGCGATTGATGGCGACCATCTCGGTTTCTACATCGCCGATGTGTCCGGCCATGGCGTGTCATCAGCGTTCGTGACGGTCATGCTCAAGAGCTACATCGGGCGCTATCGGGAGTTGCACCGCCAGAACCGCGATCGGGGCATCCTCAATCCGGCGGAAACCCTCAGCCGGCTGAACCGGGAAGTCTTCAGTTGCCACATGGACAAATATCTGACCATTTTCTATGGCGTGATTCACTGGCCGAGCAACCAGTTGCGCTACAGCAGTGGCGGCCAGTTTCCGTTCCCGATCCTGTTTGACGGCGAGCAAGCCCGTTTTGTCGGCAAAAAAAGCCTGCCGATTGGCCTGTTCGATTTCGCCAGCTATCAGACCGAAACCCTCGCCTTGCCGCTCCGTTTTACCTTAGCGCTGATTTCTGACGGCATTCTGGAAACCCTGCCGCAGGCGACCTTGCGCGATAAACAGGCCTTTCTGCTCGATCTGGCCGGTGGCGTCGATCTAAATATTGAGAATCTGATTCAGGAACTGGGCCTTGATGAAACCGGTCCCTTGCCGGATGACATCACCCTGCTGCTGGTGCAGAAGGTGGATTGAGATGGATAGCGGCGCAGCGTTCTATGTCAAGCAGGGCAGCATCTACATCCTCAAGCTGGTGGGTGATATCCGCTACACCATGGGTTGTGCGCTGGGCGATTTTCTGGACAATTTATTCACCCGCACCGACTACGATGACATCATCGTCGACCTGACCGAAGCCCACTCGATCGACAGCACCAGTCTGGGGTTGCTGGCCAAAATCGCCAATTTCAACCAGCGCCGGTTCTCCCATAAAACCACCCTGTTATCCACCAACCCCGACGTTAATCAAATCCTGGACACCATGGGGTTTTACGACATTTTCACCATCCGCGACACCGGCGCCGCGATTACTGCGGCGTTGCAGCCCCTGGCCGACCAAGGTCCGTGCAAGGACGAGCTGACCCGGATTGTCTTTGAGGCGCATCAAACCCTGAGCGGACTGAACGCCCGCAATCAGGAGGCGTTTCGCGGCGTGATTGAACAGTTGCGGGTCAAACTGGACGGGGGTTGATCGCCGGAGCCCGACGCTGCAACCAGAAAGCCGCCGTCGCGTCACCCGCTTCAGTTGGCGATCAACACCCGGTCGCCGACCGCCACCCGCTCAAACAGGTCCAGCAGATCCTGATTCCGCATCCGGATGCAGCCATGCGAAAGCGGGACGCCCATTGGCGCAGTATCCGGGCAACCGTGAATGTAGATGAAACGGCGCAAGGTGTCGCCGCCGCCGCCGCGATTGAAACCGGACTCCAGCCCGGTCAGCCACAGAATCCGGGTCAGAATCCAGTCCCGCTCGGGATAGCGGGCCGCCAGTTCCGGGCTATAAATTTCGCCGGTCGGCCGACGTCCCACCAAGACCGCGTTGACTGGCAGTCCTGCCCCGATTTTGATCCGGATCCGGTGCCAGCCGCGTGGCGTACAGCCACTGCCGCGGCGTTCGCCGGGGCCATTGTGGGAGGTCGACACTGGATAGACGGCCGCCGTCCGGCGCCCTTCCAGCAGGGTCAGCGCCTGTCCGGCCATGCTAATCCGGATCAACCGCTTGCTCATGTCCATGTTGAGTAAGGATGGCGGGCCAGTTGCGAGTTGTAGTAGCGGATCTCGTGCGAGACCTCCGCGCCCAGCCAGTCGGGCAAGGCCACGGGTTCATCGGGCCGACTCAGTTCCACTTCCGCCACGATCAGTCCGGCATTGTCGCCGGCGAATTCGTCGATTTCCCAGAGATGCCCGCCAACGTGCAGGTAATGACGGGTTTTTTCCAGCAGCGGCTTTTCACAGAGCTGATCCAGCATCTCCTCCGCATCAGCCAGCGGGATGGGATATTCATATTCGCTGCGCTGGATGCCGACCGTTCCGCTCTTGATGTTCAAGAACGCCTGGTCAGCGGCGATCCGCAGTCGCACCGAACTGCGGGCGTCGCTGCCCAGATAGCCTTGCCGCATCCACACCGAGCGTTCAACAGCCTCGCGCCAGCGCGCATCGCGGAGCAGAAATTTGCGTTCGATCTCGGTCGCCATGTGCTTCCTCCAGTTTTTGATCAGGGCCAGCGCTGCTAAAGCGGGATGAAGGGTTGCGCATTGTGTATGCTTTGAACCATTAAAAGCCAATGGAGAACTGTGCCATGAGTGACATCAGTCTGGATCAGTGGCTGCTGATCGATGATGAAATCATTGCCGAATTACGCGAGGTCATGGAAGAAGAATTTGCCGATCTGATCAGTTCCTTTCTGAATGATCTGCCGGTTCAGCTCGATCTGATCCAGGAGGCCATCGCCCGGAGCGACGCGGTCGATCT
>JAJHPN010000360.1 GCA_020890855.1 Candidatus Contendibacter sp.
GTCGCGAATCCCGGCGTCCGCCAGCGCATCGCCGCTGACCCGCGCCAGAAAAGTCGCTTCGGGAATCCGCACCAAATGTTCATCCAGACTCAGGCGCCGCTCAATGCGGTCATCCGCCGGTGAAACAACGCCCGCCGTCACCGGCATCGCCAGCAGCGGCCAGCCGGAATCCGGCGCGGGCGCCATCGCGGCCGACCAGATCGGCGCTATTGACCCTTCACTCATCGCTTGCATCAGCAGGATCTCCGATAGTTGCGAATCAAACCCACCACCACGCCAAACACCTGGAGCCGCGCCCCGGGCCGTAGCACCGGATAGGCCGGATTGGCCGGTTGCAGCACCACTTCGCCGTGGTCCAGCGCCAAGGTCTTGACCGTGAACTCGCCATCAATCAGCGCGACCACCACATCGCCCGGACGCGCCAGCGCCTCCCGCTCCACCACCACCCGGTCGCCAGAATGGATACCGGCCCCAATCATCGAATCGCCGCTGACCGGTATCAGCACGGTGCAAGAAGGTTGCCGCACCAGCCAGGCGTCGATGCTGAATTCGCCGCCGCTGTCCGGCAGTGCGGCGGGTAATCCCGCCGGAGCCGGCGCATCGGCCAGTGGGCGGGCAAAGAACCGCCCGGTCGGCGTCCAGCGCCCGTCGGGCGTGCGCTCCACAAATCCGGCTTCCCGGAGCCGATGCAATACCTTGGCCACCGCCGAGCGCGAGGCTAATCCCAGCACCGCCTGCAACGGGCCATAGGCCGGCAGGCTCCGCCAGCGGGCGTAATAATCCTGCAAGCGGGCCAGATAGGCCGGGTCATCCGGTATTTTGGGCATGGCGATTCTTGATAGAGTATAAATGTACTCTCATCATAGGCAACGCAGCGCAGACCGTCAAGCGGGCGGCAACCCATAAAGGGAATCGCCTGGAAGCCGGTCGCTGCTGAATCCACGCAACGATGAACGCAGAATTCCGGCTAAGCTCCCTTTTCGGCGGGTCTCAAACCGCCTTTGGCCCAAGAAAGGCCGTTATCCGCCGCGAATGGCCATCCAGAAACCGCATCGATATGGAAAGCCACACATGAAGATCACTCCAGCCCCCGTCATGGGCCTGCTGCACCGGGCCATCTACAGCACCCTCGCCACCCAGTCCGTGAAGCTCCCCGGCTACCCTTATGCGACGGTGACGCCGAATGTCCTTGACGCCCACCACCAGCCGATCCTGCTGATCAGTCGGCTGGCCGAACACACCAGGAACCTGCTGGCCGATCGCCGGATCAGCCTTTCCATCACCGATCCCGGCATCAGCAACATCCAGGAGGGCGCGCGCCTCACCTTGATCGGCGATGCCGAACGGTTTGATGCCGATGCGGCGATGAAGGCCCGTTATCTGCGCTACTTGCCGGAAGCGGCGCAGGTTCTGCCACTGGATTTCCTGTTTTTCCGGGTCATCCCAAAGCGGCTGCGCTACATCGCCGGCATCGGCCAAATGGGCTGGCTGGAGGCCGAGGAGTGGACACGGTTGCCGGCGTTATCGCCGGACGAGGAAGAGGCGCTGATGGACCTTGCCGCGCGCGTGGTTCCCAACGGCGTCACCGTGCTGGGAGTCGACCGGTTCGGGATGGATTACCGAAGCGCCGGCGGTCGCCAGCGGGTGACGCTGGAGCCGGATTCTGACCTCAAGGCGCAGATTCTGGCCGTTGCGCCGACGCTCTCAATGGACATGTTGAACTGAGACCGAGTGCGCCGGACTCTCTGCGAGAGCCGCTGGCCAGTAGGGCGCAACCCTCAATAGCGCCGCCGGTTGCTTTGCCGATCCCATTCGCGCAACCGGGCCAATTTTTCAGCGATCCGGCCTTCCAGACCATTCGCGGTCGGCTGGTAGTAGCGAGCGTCTTGAAGCGCTTCTGGAAAATAGTTTTCGCCGGCGGCATAGGCATTCGGTTCGTCGTGAGGATAGCGGTAGCCGTCGCCATGCCCCAAGTTCCGGGCGAGGGCCGTGGGCGCATTGCGTAAATGCGCGGGCACTTCCAGCGTGCCGTAACGCTGGACATCTTCACGGGCGGCGGCCCACGCGGTATAGACGGCGTTGCTTTTGGCGGCGATCGCCAAATACACCACCGCCTGCGCGAGCGCCAATTCACCCTCCGGACTGCCCAACCGCTCTTGCGCCTCCCAAGCGTTCAACGCCAACGGCAAGGCGCGGGGGTCAGCGTTGCCGATGTCTTCACTGGCCATACGCACCACCCGCCGGGCGATGTACAGCGGATCACAGCCACCATCGATCATCCGCGCCAGCCAATACAACGCGGCGTCCGGGCTGCTGCCGCGCACCGCCTTGTGCAGCGCCGAAATCTGGTCATAGAACAGATCGCCGCCCCGGTCAAAGCGTCGTCCGGCACCATCATGCATCACCACGGTTAAAGCCGCCTCCAGCGTTTCTCCCTGCGCTTCGGCCAGTTCCGCCGCCAGTTCAAGCCAGCTCAAGGCGCGTCGGGCATCGCCATCTGCGGCCCGCGCCAACCGCTCCCGCACTTCCGCGGCTAACGGCCAGCACCCGCCTAGCCCGACCTCAACATCGCCTAATGCCCGTTCGAGAATCTGGTCAATGGCGGTGGCGTCCAGGCGGTTGAGAACATAGACTCGCACCCGCGACAGCAGCGCGTTGTTGAGCGCGAAACTCGGATTTTCCGTGGTCGCTCCGATAAAAGTCAGCACGCCGGTTTCGACATGAGGCAGAAACGCATCCTGCTGCGCCTTGTTGAAGCGGTGAACTTCGTCGACAAACAGCACGGTGCGGCGTTGCTGTTCACGCCAGAGGATTTGCGCCTGCTCCACCGCCGCCCGCAGTTCTCGCACTCCGGCCATCACCGCTGATAACCGGATGAACTCGGCTTGACTGGAACCGGCCAACAGTTCCGCCAAGGTGGTCTTGCCCGTGCCGGGCGGTCCCCACAACACCATCGAATGAAGGTGACCGCGTTCAATCGCGGTTCGCAATGGTTTACCGGGCGCCAGCAGATGCGGCTGACCGACCCAGTCATCGAGTCGGCGCGGACGCAACCGGTCTGCCAGGGGGCGACGCGGATCAACAGGAGACATGACGGCTCACTCGCGCCTGACGACCCAATAGACGCCCCACACCGCCAGCACCATACCGGCCAGCGAGATCGCCGGAAGGGTCTCGCCAAAGAGGCCCCACGCGATCAAGGCGGTGCTCAACGGCGTCAGATAAAACAAACTGGCGACGCTCACCGCGCTGCCCCGATGAATCAGCACGTTCAACAGACTGATCGCGCCAATCGACAGCACCAGGACCAGCCAACCCAGCGCCAACACGAACGAGGCCGTCCACGTCACTTGAAATTCGGCAAACAGGGCGATGGCGATGGCGGTAACGAATGCGCTGGCGATGAATTGGATGACCGATCCCGTGCGCAGATCAAAGCCGGCGCAAAAGCGTTTCTGATAGAGCGTTCCAGCGGTCATCCCGACCAGCGCCACAATGGCCGGAATGAGCATCGGCCCCAGTTCGGCATTGACGCCAAACTTGCCGGAGACCACCAGCGTCAGGCCGATGAAGCCGAGGACCAGCCCGCCCCATTGCCGCAGGTTCACCCGTTCGCCGAGCAGCGCCCCGGCGCCAACCGCCGTCAACAACGGCTGCATTCCAACCACCAGGGCGGTGATGCCGGCGGGCAAGCCCTGTTTAATGGCGATGAAGACCCCACCCAGATAAGTCGCATGGATCAGTATGCCGGACCCGCTGATATGCCCCCACTGGCGCAGATCTTTCGGCCACGGGGCGCGACTGAGCAGGGCGATTGTGAACATCAGGACGATGACGCACAGATAACGCACCAGGAGGAAAGACAACGGCTCGGCAAACGGCAGGCCCCACCGGGCGCTGACAAAACCGGTACTCCACAGAAAAACGAACAGGAACGGGTAGAAATGCTTCATCAACAATTGACGGGCCTTTATTATTAGAATCACGGAATCGGGAGAAACCCGATGATGACTTCGCTGCCGCTCGCTGAACTTGTCCGCACTGCTTGCATCAAGGCGACGCTGATCCAAGATAACGTCGCAAGGCGGACCGACAGGCAGAAAATCGAGTGAATCGATCATCATTTGAACCCGCCTTGCGCCGCGCTACAAGCAAGGATGACCAAGGGTGTATCGCTGCTGACCGGCTATACTCAATTTGATTGTTTCAGGAGGTGAACTATGGTTTTTGCACAGCGTCGGTTACTTTCCGTTCTCGGCATTGCCATTTTTTTATTCCTAAGCTCATTGATGGGGAGTTCGCCTGCTTTGGCGCATTCTCCATCCTACCGGCATTGTCATTGGTCTCATCACCATCGCCATTGTCACCGTCATCACCATCACCACTACTATTATCGCCATCGGCCAGGCTGGAATAATCGGTAGGCCACACCTATCGCGTTTCTGCCGCATGCAGGACTTCCGGCAAGATTGTAAATCTCGACGGATCTAAGCGAGATTGCTGTTCAGGCCAGTATGGTTACCTTCTCAGGGCATTCATGCCACTCGAGATATAATGCATGACCAAATCAACGGCAACGTACTGGAATGCGCTCCGTCCAGAAAGCCAAGAACGGTGGACGCCTATCTCTGGGCTGGAGGGCATGGTGGAAGAACTCACCCTGAGTATGGATTCCCTCACCGGCGAATATACCCGCTTAACCCGCTTTCTCCCCGGAGCCGATACCGCGCCCTTCGGCGGAAAAACGCATCCGTACCCCGAAGAAGTCTTCATCGTCAGTGGGCGTCTTTATGACCAGGCGTTTGATCTGTGGCTGGAGGCGGGTCATTACGCCAGCCGCCCTCCCGGTGAACTTCATGGCCCCTTCAAGACGGACCGGGGTTGTGTGGTGTTGGAGGTGTCGTTTCCCCAGCGCGTTGCCGCCTGGGATAGCGCCAGCCCGGCGTTGCCCAGGGAGATGCCCCGGTCAACGAACAAGACTTGATTAGTCGATGGTGAAATTCAAGCCTTTGAGGAACCCCCATGTCTCAATACCCCGTAAGCGGTCGCTGTCTCTGCAAAAAAGTGAGTTACGCCATCAAGGGCGATTTAGGCATCTTTCAGTATTGTCATTGCTCGCGGTGCCGGAAGTTTACGGGTAGTGCGTTCGCGGCCAACTTATTGGTGTCTCCCGCTGACTTTCAGTGGACCAGCGGCGAGGAGTTTGTAGGCCGGTATGAATTCGAGGACGCCAAGCACTTTGCCACGTCCTTTTGCAAGCAGTGCGGGTCCTCTTTGCCGTGGCTGGGAAAAAGTGGCCGTGCGGTGGTCGTCCCGGCCGGTTCACTGGAGGGAGACCCGGAGATCCGACCCTTTCAGAATATCTTCTATGGCTCCCGCGCCGTTTGGTATCAGGAGCCGGGCGTACTACCCGCCTATGAGGAACTGCCCCTGAAACCGCAGTGAACCCCGGCTGATCGGGCCATTGATGGGATTCATAAACGCGGCCTAACGGCACAGCGCGGCGCACGGAATCCCGTCGCCGTCGCCATCCAGGCGCTTCACGCCGCAAGCGGTCAGGTAAAACTTGGCTTCCTCACAGCTTTGCATCTGCCCGCACTTTGTCTTGGCTCCGCATGACCAGCCGGACGCAGGGGCGACAGGCGCAGTCGGCGTGACTGGAGCCGGAGTCGGCGCGGGCGGCGCGGGCGGCGCTACAGACGCCGACGGTGCTGCTGGCGTGGCGGTCGCACTGGCC
>JAJHPN010000274.1 GCA_020890855.1 Candidatus Contendibacter sp.
ATCGATCCCGCTCAGGCAGTATTGCCTCGCCTTAGTCGTCACCAGCGTCACCTTCATGGAGTTGCTGGATACGACCATTCTTAACACCGCGTTGCCGGCAATAGCGGCTTCATTCGATACCGATATTGTCAATCTGCGGGTCGTTATCACGTCCTACCTGGCGACCCTCGCCATTTTTATTCCCATCAGCGGCTGGATCGCCGACAAGATCGGCCCCAAACACACCCTGATTATGGCGACCGCCCTGTTCACCATGGGTTCAGTGCTGTGCGGCGTTGCCACGTCGCTCGGGATGCTGGTGTTATCACGCATTCTGCAAGGCATCGGCGGCGCGATGATGACGCCAGTCTCCCGGATCATTCTGGTGCGGCTGTTCCGCGATCGTGGCGAATATGCGTTTCAGAAGGTGACGGGACTGGTGGCGATTCCGCTGGTGTTTGGCCCCATTCTGGGACCGGTCCTGGGGGGCTGGCTGACCACCCATTGGTCCTGGCGCTGGATTTTTTTCGTCAACCTGCCGATTGGGCTGCTGGCTTGCCTGGCTATCCTGCTGATGGTCAGGAACGAGGCCAACCCGGGCACGCCGCCGATGGACCTCAAAGGGTTTCTGCTGGCTGGCGCCGGGTTGGCCATGGTGACCCTGGCCCTGGAACTGGTGGAGGATCGCGGTATGCCATTGCTAGCGACCGTCAGTGGCGGGTTCATGGGTCTGCTCTGCCTCGCCGGGGCGATCCGGCGCTCGCTCCGCCGCCCGAACGCCATTTTTGATCTCGCTCTGTTCAGGTTTCAATCGTTTCGGGTCGGGGCGCTCCTGACGGTCGGCATTTTGCTGATCCAGGCCGGGATGCAGGCGCTGTTGCCTACGCTATTTCAACTGGGATTTGGCATGGACGCCTTCCAATCCGGGTTGATGACGGTGGCTATCGCCGTGGGGGTGGTCGCCATGAAACCGATCATCGCGCCGCTATTCCGCGATCTGGGCTACCGCTGGGTGTTGACGCTCTATCCGATCCTGATTGGCGCGACCATGCTCAGCTTCTACAGCTTCAATCCCGACACGCCGCACTGGCTGATCCTGACGCTATTGTTCGTGTACGGCCTGGGGCTTTCGCTGCATGGGAATGTCATTAACGTGATTCCCTATCTGGAGATTCCGCATGAGCGGGTAAGCGGCGCGTCCAGTCTGCAAAGCACTCTGTTCCAGTTTTCTCTCAGTCTGGGGATGAGTTTCGGTGCGCTGCTACTCCAGGGTTTGCTCACCGCCCAGGGATTGACGCTGACGCCGGGCGCTCCACCGGAAGCGATTCGGGCCGCTTTCCACGACAGCTTCGTTATTTGCGGTCTCCTGACTTGCGCAATGGCGTTCATCGGCAGCGGTTATTGGCAAGATCCGGTATCCAAACCACCAGAACGTCGCTAATACCTCACAACCATCGGGATGAACTCATGGATGCTGAAAAGACTGAACCAGCGACGCTGGCGAAATTGAATACGCTGTTCGCCTACTGCCGCGAACGCTCCGCCTTTTATCGCGAACGCCTGCCGGCGAATCCTCTGCATTCCCTGGCGGAGCTGACCCAGACGCCGGTGCTGACCCAGGACGAATTGCGCCAGCGCCTTCCACCCAAAGGCGCCGGTGGCTTAACCGGGCCACTGGAAAGCAGCTATGCCTTTGCCAGCGGCGGGACGACCGGTCAGCCCAAACTGGTGTACTACACGGCCGAGGAGTTGGATCGGGAGGCAGCCGCTATCGCCTACGGGTTGGCGGTGGGTGGGGTGCGACCCGGCATGGTGGCCGCCAACCTGATGAATGCCGGACATCTGTGGGCCTCTTTTCAACTGATGAACCAGGCGCTGGAAAAATGTCGGTGCCATATCCTGCCCATTGCCGCCCAGAGCGGCGAGGCGGAAGCCCTGGACTTCATTCGCGCTCTGGGGGCGGAAGTCGCCGTGGGCATTCCGTCGTTCATGATTTCACTGGCGCAACGGGCCATGGAGCAGGGCGTCAATGATGCGCCGCTGCGGATTATCGCGACGGGCGGCGAGCATTTCCTTGATGCCGGCAAAGCGTTTGTTCGGGCGCACCTGGGCGTGGAACGCTTCATCTCGGCGGGCTATTCCTCGAATGACACCGGGCCTATCGCCTTTCAGTGCAGTGAATGTACTGGCGGCATTCATCATCTGTTTGAGGAGACCTGCCATGTCGAAGTCGTGGATGAAACCTCGCTGTTGCCGGTCCCGCCGGGCGAAACTGGCAAGCTGATCATCACCAAGCTGCAAAAATGGTTGATGCCGGTGATTCGCTACGATATCGGCGACCGGGGGCGCTATGTCAGCGGCGAGTGCGCCTGCGGGCGGACTCAGCCCCGGATCGAACTGCTGGGCCGGTCGGATGACATCCTGAATATCGGCGGCTACAACGTGACCCCGGATTATGTCGCCGCCGCCTTGGAGAAAACGCCGGGGCTTTCTCCCCATTTCCGGATGATCGCGCGCGCTGATGGCCCCCTGGTTCTATTGTGCGTCGAATGCGAGGCCGCGGTTCCATGCCGTGAGGAGGCCGCTCGCCAGTACGGCGCACAGTTGGGCGCACAATTACTCGAAACCGTACCCGCCTTAAAATTTCTGGTGGACATCAAGGGTATCGCCATGCCCCGGATGACGGTGCTGCAACCGGGCGCACTGCCGCGCAACCCGCGAACCGGAAAAATCCGCCGCGTCATTGACGAACGACTCCCGTAGCAAGAATCCCTGCTGAGAATCCTCATGATCCCATTCAATTTCAGCATTCGCCTATTAAAAACCGCCGCCGAATTTGCAGCCTGCGCCGCCCTGCAACGTGAGATCTGGGGACTCTCTGAGGCTGACAGCATGTCTACAGTGACCCTGCACGCCCTGGCGATGGATCATCCCCAACCGGGGTTGCTGCTGGGGGCTTTCGCGGATGACGAGATGGTGGGCCTGGCGGTCGCGTTTGCGGCTTTTGAACCCCAAACCGCTTACGGTCATATGCTCGGCGTCAAACCCGCTTATCGCGATTCCGGTCTGGGCCATCAGCTCATGCAGGATTTACATAACCGCCTAAAAATGATGGGGATTAAATTTTTCTACTACACCTTCGATCCGCTGGAAAGCCGCAATTCCCACCTGTATCTCAACCGCCACGGCGCGGTTGGCGTTACGTTCAAGCCTGACGCCTATGCGGTCAGCGGCCTGATGCATGGCGGTTTGCCCATGGATCGCTTCCTGGCGGTCGAGGATTTGGCCTCTCCCCCGCCGCCGCCGCCGCTCGCGCTGGAAGCGGTTCTGGCGCAATGTCCCATCGCGACTCCCGACGATATGCCTGAGGTCGAGGCGGTGCTGATTGAGATTCCGGCAGATATTGCCCGGTTGCGGGAACAGGCGCCGGCAGCGGCGCTGGCGGCCAGCCAAACTGCGCGCATTCTGTTCAGCGAGTACATGAATCGCCGGGGATTGGTCTCTCATGCCCTGGTGCGCGGCCAAGTGCAGGGGCAACCACGCAGCTTTCATCTGCTGGGTCGCCGAACCGGAACAACACCATGAGTCCTCCCGGTCTGTCCCCTCTGACCCGGCGCGCCCTGGCCAGCGCGTCGGGAGACTACATGGCCCGTGACCTGGTTGAACTGCAACGGATGCAGCAACGGTTGCAGGAGGGTCAGATCGGCCACATCTGGCGGTTCGATGTCGGCAGCAATACGGATGGTTTTTCCCCATTAGCCCGCGATCTGTTCGATTCCGGGTTTCTGGCGGAAATGCTGGACACTTATCTTCGCGAATACCCGGATAACCACTATGAACTGCTGCGGCGCGGACTGGCGCGCCGCTATGACGTGGAACCGGAGTGCTTCGTCCTGGGCGCAGGACTGGAGTCCATCATTGATCACATTGCCCGCGCCTTCCTGAGTCCGGGGGAGGAATGCCTCATTCCGATCCCCAATTTCAGTCTGTACGAGGACTACTCCTTGCGCCAAGGGGCTACGGTGCGCACGGTGCCCATGCAAACGCTGGGTCCGTGGTCCGAGGCTGATCTCCAAAGGCTGGAAGCGGCCATGCAGGCCCATCATCCTCGCCTGCTCTGGATCAGTCATCCGATCAATCCGCTGGGCTGCGCATTGCCAATGACGGTGCTGGAGCGCCTGGTCACCCTGGCGGCCGCCACGGGAACCGCTGTCGTGATCGATGAAGCCTATGGCGAGTACATCGACCCGGACGAAGCGCCTTGCAGTTGCGCCCGGCTGTTAGCGGCTCATCCCCATCTGATGGTGTTGCGAACCTTTTCCAAGATCTACGGCTTGCCCAATTTGCGGGTCGGGGTGTTCATGAGCGCCAATCCAGAGTACCGGCGCGGGGTCTTGGCCTATCGTCCCACCTTTCCGTTGTCCTGGTTTTCTCTCTATACCTGCCAACTGGCGCTGCTGGATGATGATTGGCTGATTGAGGCGCGGAGCCGCTTATCCCGGCGCAAGCCACTGGTGGAAGCCGGTCTGGACGCCTTGACCGGATTCGAGCGGTTGCCCTCACAGGTCAACACCGTGATGTTCCGGCATCGTAGAATTTCCGCCACGGAAGTCCAGCATCGCCTGGCTGATCACGGCGTACTCGTCGCCAACCTGGATCAGGTGTCGGGCATTCAGAATCAGGGATGGTTGCGCATGACGGTCCGGTCTGAAGCGGACAATGCGGTTTTTCTGGCGGCCTGTGCGGCTATCAGCACCGACGACTGACCATCAATGCCATACATCCCTTAGACGTATTCTCTATCAGTCGGTGGTTTAGGCCGCCGAGTTTCAAACCGCTGGTGGTGGTTGAGTGCCGATTTGGCGCGGGCGCTAGAGGGATGAGGAAGGGTGGCTGACGCCATTGCCGCCGCGCTTACCGAAATCGAGATCGAGATGAAGTTATGCAAATCGCTAAAGTAATACTCAAGCACATCGTGTTGACCTGCCTGGGGATAACGATGGGTCAGACCAAAGCCGCCGCGCCGGATTTAACCGAGTTCAGCATCGAAGACCTGATGCAGATCAAGGTGGTGTCGGCGGCAAAGGTCGAACAAGCCTTGCAAGACACGGCGGCGGCGGTTTTCGTCATCACTGCCGACGACATTCGCCGGTCGGGAGTAACTAACGTCATGGAAGCGCTACGGCTGGCGCCCGGCGTGGAGGTGGCCCAAATCGATTCCAGTCGTTGGGCCATCACCATTCGCGGTTTCAACGGTCGCTTCGCCAACAAACTGCTGGTCCTGATCGACGGTCGCTCGATCTACACCTCGCAGTTTTCTGGAGTGTATTGGGAAATTCAGGACCTGTTCCTGCCCGACATCGAACGGATCGAGGTCATTCGCGGCCCCGGCGGCAGCCTGTGGGGCGCCAACGCGGTGAACGGCGTCATCAACATCATCACCAAAAATAGTAAGAATACCCAGGGTGGACTGGCGACGCTGACCGCCGGTAACGAAGAGCGGACTATCGCCGGGGTTCGCTATGGCGGCAAGCTGGGCGATCACGCGCACTATCGGGTTTATGGCCAGTTCACCGAACGCGATGGCCTAGCGACTCCCGACGGTCATGATGCGGGCGATGACTGGCGCATCAGTAAAAGCGGATTCCGTTTGGATTGGACGCCCTTGGCCAAGGACGCGGTTGCCATACAGGGCGATTATTATGATGGACATTTCGACCAAAACTTGGTGAC
>JAJHPN010000404.1 GCA_020890855.1 Candidatus Contendibacter sp.
CCGCCAACGTCCGCAACCGCTCCCGCAACCGCCGGTTCGCGCCAACGCCGCCCGCCACCACCAGCCGGTTCAGTCCGGTCGCCTGCAACGCCCGCTGGCATTTGATCGCCAACGTATCCACCACCGCCTCCTCAAACGCGCGGGCCACGTCGGCCTGATTTTCCGGGGTCGGCTCCAATACCCGCCAGGCGGTGAGCGCGGCGGTTTTCAGCCCGCTGAAACTGAAATCGCAACCGGGCCGATCCGTCATCGGGCGGGGGAAGGTAAAGCGGCGCGGATCGCCCTGTTCCGCCAGTTTCGCCAGCGCCGGCCCGCCCGGATACGGTAAGCCGAGCAGCTTGGCGGTCTTGTCGAAGGCTTCCCCGGCGGCGTCATCCACCGATTCCCCGAGGATTTGATAGCGGCCAATCCCATCCACCCGCACCAGCAGGCTATGCCCGCCCGACACCAGCAGCGCCACCAGCGGAAACTCGGGCGGTTCCGCTTCCAGCATCGGGGCCAGCAAATGACCTTCCATGTGATGCACACCAATCGCCGGAATGTTCCAGGTCCACGCCAGACTGCGCCCAATCGCCGCGCCGACCAGCAGCGCGCCGATCAACCCCGGTCCACGAGTGTACGCTACGCCGTCCACCGCACCCGGTTTTAAATGCGCCTGCCGGAACAGCTCCCGCAACAACGGCAAGGTCTTGCGAACATGATCGCGCGAGGCCAGTTCCGGCACCACACCACCGTATTCGGCGTGCAGCGCAACCTGGCTGTGCAGGGCATGGGCCAACAGACCACGCTCGCTGTCATACAGCGCCAGGCCGGTTTCGTCGCAGGAAGTTTCAATGCCTAGAATCAACATAAGGTTTCACGTCTTTGCATTTGGGAACCAGGGTGATTACAATTTACCGTTTTCTGATTATACAACCGGATACGACCCGTTCAGACCATGAAGAGTGAGGTGAAGGTTTAATGCCTGCCGTGAAAATTAAGGAAAATGAACCGTTTGATGTCGCATTGCGCCGTTTCAAACGCTCCTGCGAAAAAGCCGGCGTCCTGTCCGAGGTGCGCCGCCGCGAGTTTTACGAAAAACCCACCCAGGAGCGTAAACGTAAGCGGGCCGCCGCCGTCAAGCGCCATTTGAAGAAACTTTCCCGAGAAGTCGCCCGCCGCACCCGCCTCTTCTGAATCCGGCCTATCCCTAGTCCTCCGCCCGCGAGCCTGCCCGCATGCTTAAAGATCGCATTCAGGACGACATGAAAACCGCCATGCGCGCCAGAGCCAAGGAGCGCCTCGGCGCCATCCGGCTGATCCTGGCGGCGATCAAGCAGCGCGAAGTCGATGAGCGCATTACGCTGAGTGATGGGCAAACGCTCGCGGTGCTGGAAAAGATGATCAAGCAGCGCCGGGAATCGCTGGCGCAATACCAGAGCGCTGGCCGCGCCGATCTCGCCGCTCAGGAAGCCTTTGAGATTGATTTGATTCAATCTTATTTGCCGGCGCCACTGGCCGAGGCTGAACTGGAGACGCTGATCGGGGAAGCGATTGCCGCGACCGGCGCTCAGTCGGTGCGCGATATGGGCAAAGTCATGGCGATCCTCAGGGAACAGGCGCAGGGCCGGGCCGACATGGCCGCAGTCAGCGCCCGGATCAAGGCCCGCTTCGGCGGCTGAACGGGTGGCCGTCCGTCCCGATTATTTCCCGACCGCTGACCACCAGCCGTTTCTCCACTAAGCTCTTGGGTTATGACTGGCCGCATCCCCCAAGAGTTTCTTGATCAATTGCTCGCCCGGACGGACCTTGTCGAGGTCATCAACGCCCGAGTGCCGTTGCGCCGGGCTGGTCGGGAATTCATGGCCTGCTGCCCGTTCCACGCCGAAAAAACCCCTTCCTTTTCGGTCAGTCCCCAAAAACAGTTCTACCACTGCTTTGGCTGTGGCGAACATGGTAACGCCATCGGTTTTCTGATGGCTTATGAACGGCTGGACTTTCCGGACGCGGTTGCGGAACTGGCCCGGCTGGCCGGATTGGATTTGCCGAAGACCGGCGGCGAAACCCCGCTCTCTACTCAGCCGCTCCGCGACTGTCTGGCGCAAGCCGACCGGTTTTTCCGTCAGCAACTGCGCGGGCATCCGACCCGGCAGCGGGCGGTCGATTATCTGCGCCGGCGCGGTCTGACCGGCCAGATCGCCGCCGCTTTTAGCATCGGCTACGCCCCGCCCGGCTGGGATAACCTGAGTCGGGCGTTATTGAGCGCTGGCGCTACGGCTCAGAACCTCATTGAGGCCGGTCTCGTCAATCGGGATGAACAGGGCCGGCTGCGCGACCGGTTCCGCGACCGGATCATCTTCCCCATTCGGGATCGCCGAGGTCAGGCGATCGCCTTTGGGGGCCGGGCGCTCACCGACGAGGTTGCGCCCAAGTATCTCAACTCCCCTGAAACACCGCTGTTTCACAAGGGATCGGAGCTGTATGGCCTGTATGAAGCGCGAAATCGGCCTGGACCGCTACCACGACTGGTGGTGGTTGAAGGCTATCTGGATGTAGTGGCGCTGACCCAGCATGGCGTTGCCTATGCGGTGGCGACCCTCGGCACTGCAACCACCGCCGAACAGGTGGAGCGCCTGTTCCGCACAGTCAATGAGCTGATTTTCTGTTTCGATGGCGACCGGGCCGGGCGGGCGGCGGCCTGGCGGGCGCTGCTGGCGGCGCTGCCGTTGCTGCGCGATGGCCGCCAGGTCAGTTTCCTGCACCTGCCGGAAGGCGACGACCCGGATACGCTGGTGCGCCGCGAAGGCCAGGCAGCGTTTGCGCAGCGGCTGGCGCAGGCCATGCCGCTGGCCGATTACCTGTTCGCCGAATTGCGCCTTCAGGCTAACCCCGATACCCTGACCGGCCGCGCCCGGTTGGCCGATCTGGCCGGGCCGTTGCTGGAAAAGCTGCCCGAGGGTCATTTTCGCGATCTGATGGAAGAGCGGTTGCGGCAAGAAGCACAGTTGATCAACACTCGACTGCGCCCCCGATCGGTCAAGGCCACCCAACCGGCCGATCGCCATCTGCGCCTGACCCGCACCCCGTTGCGCAAGGCCATTGCGCTGCTGCTGCACCGCCCGGAACTGGCGCGCCAGGCGCTGACCGATGACGCCATTCGGGTTGGCGGCGCTGAACCGGGCGTGCAGTTGCTAGCAGAGCTAGCGAGTGTGTTGAACGCCCATCCTGGTTTGAGCGTCGCTGCATTACTGGAGCGTTATCGGGATACCCGTGAGGGCGCCATTCTGGAACAATTGGCGCAGTGGCGCCCGGAAGTGCCTGACGAAGACTACCAGTTCGAAGCAGAATTCGCTGATATCCTCTCCTATTTGCGGCGGCGCGGCGATCCGGACGAGCAGTTGCTGGAAACTCTGCTACGGCGTGGCGCGCCACGCACCCTGAGCGCCGAGGAACGGGATGCGCTGCGGAACCTCGGCAGGTCGAAAAAAGTCTAATCGGATCGTTTTATCAGAGGCTAGTTTGATACTTATGCTACCATTAACGGTTTATTTTTAATATGGATGGGTCATGAGCGAGCAGCAACAATCACAGTTGAAAAAGTTGATCGCCCGCGGCAAGGAAAAGGGCTTCCTGACCTATGCCGAGGTGAATGACCATTTGCCTGACGATATCGTCGATCCAGAGCAGATCGAAGATATTATCTCAATGATCAATGACATGGGTATTGAGGTGCATGAGTTTGCGCCCGATGCCGAAACCTTGCTGCTGAATGAGAACCCGGCGAATGCCGACGACGATGTCGTTGCCGAGGAAGCCGCCGCCGCGCTCGCGGCCGTAGACAGCGAATTTGGCCGCACCACTGATCCGGTGCGCATGTACATGCGTGAAATGGGTACAGTGGATCTATTGACCCGTGATGGCGAGATCCAGATTGCCAAGCGCATTGAGGAGGGAATGGGTCAGGTGTTGTCGGCGCTAGCCAGTTATCCGCTCACTATCGGCGAACTGTTGCGACTTTATGATTCGATCAGTGAGAACGGCGCCCGATTGGCCGATGTGATCAGCGGTTTTAAGGACGTCGAGGAAACCGCGCCGCCCTTGCCGGATGTCGAACTGCTGCTGGCGGCGGATGATCCGGATGCCGTGGTCGTTGGCGACGAGGCGGCAACCGGTGATGTCGAGGACGAGGACGAGGACGGCGCCCAAACTGCGGTTGAAAACGGCCCCGATCCCGTGGAAACTGCCCGCCGGTTCCTGGATTTGCGCACGCTTCATGAGCAGACCCTGGTTAGCGTGGATGAACTCGGCACTCAACATCCGCAAACCCAGGCGCTGCGTCAGCAACTGAGCGACCGCTTTTTGCAGTTCCGATTGGTGCCAAAAACCCTGGATCACCTGATCGTTAGCCTGCACGAAATGGCGGAACGCATCCGCGCCCATGAAAAAGCAATTATGCATGTTTGCGTCCACAAGGCGCAGATGCCGCGTAAAACCTTTATCAGTTCGTTCCCTCAGAACGAAACCCGGATCGACTGGCTGGACGAGCAGATTCAATCCAGTCGAAAATACGCAACCGCGCTGGCCGGATACCGCGAAGAAGTAGCCGCAGCGCAACGGCGTTTGCAGGCGATTGAACGTGAAACGCGGTTGTCGATTCATGAGATCAAGGACATCAACCGGCACATGTCCATTGGCGAGGCCAAGGCGCGTCGTGCGAAAAAGGAGATGGTGGAGGCCAATCTGCGACTGGTGATTTCCATCGCCAAGAAGTACACCAACCGGGGCTTGCAGTTTCTCGATCTTATTCAGGAAGGCAACATTGGCCTGATGAAAGCGGTGGACAAGTTCGAGTACCGGCGCGGCTACAAATTTTCGACCTATGCGACCTGGTGGATCCGCCAGGCGATCACTCGGTCGATCGCCGATCAGGCCCGGACGATCCGCATTCCGGTTCACATGATCGAGACCATCAACAAGCTGAACCGGATTTCCCGGCAGATGCTGCAAGAGATGGGTCGCGAACCGAACCCGGAGGAATTGGCCAAGCGCATGGAAATGCCTGAAGATAAGGTGCGCAAGGTGCTGAAGATCGCCAAGGAGCCGATTTCGATGGAAACGCCGATTGGCGATGACGAAGATTCGCATATTGGCGATTTCATCGAAGACGGCAATGTGCTGTCGCCGGTCGAGGCGGCTACGGTCGAGGGCTTGCGCGAAGCCACCCGTGAGGTGCTGGCGACCTTGACCCCGCGTGAGGCCAAGGTGTTGCGGATGCGCTTTGGAATTGACATGCCCACCGATCACACGCTGGAGGAAGTCGGTAAGCAGTTCGATGTGACCCGAGAGCGCATTCGCCAAATTGAGGCCAAGGCCTTGCGAAAACTGCGGCACCCCAATCGTTCGGAACAGTTGCGCAGTTTCCTGGATCTGGAATGATCAGTTCCAGGAAACGAGGCGACACTGAACGCCTGGCGCTGTCCTGCACAGCGCCAGTTTAACCATCAAGCCCCTGAAGCTTTTAATGAGTCAGGGCCCTTAGCTCAACGGTCAGAGCAGGGGACTCATAATCCCTTGGTTGTAGGTTCGAATCCTACAGGGCCCACCATAAAAACAAAGGCTTAGAATTTTCTCTAAGCCTTTTTCTTTGGGGTCTGTGTAATTCCCGTGTAGTTAGGTCAAAAATCGAGCTGTCCTTGATCACCCCT
>JAJHPN010000083.1 GCA_020890855.1 Candidatus Contendibacter sp.
TTAATTAAGGACAGTGGGGTTTGGCGTCGCCAGCAGTTGTTCGATCTGCGGAAGCAACACCGGCAAGCGCACCGGTTTGAACAGGACGGCGTTTGCGCCCGCCGCCAGCAGTTGTTCACGGCTTCCCGGATGCTTCATGCCGGTCAGCGCCAGCACCGGGATCCGGAGGAGATCATGCTGGGCGCGCCAGTCCAGAAATTGCAGGCCGTCCATGATCGGCATCATCGCGTCCAGGATGATCAGATGCGGCGCCCAGTCCAGCAGTTGCTCAATCGCCTGTTGACCATTTTCGGCGCTGCGCACCTGATAACCCGTCTGAGTCAGGACCAGAGTCAGCAGTTTGCGGATGGCCTCGTGATCGTCGACGATTAAAATCATTTCGCCCGTCATGACGCATCGTCCTCTTCTCCAGCGAACCGGCGCAGCCGCAGCGTGAACCGAATACCCTCACCCAGAGCGCTGGAACCGGTCAGTTCGCCTTGCCAACCACTCACCCGACGTTGCGCCACCCGCAGCCGCCGGAACAGCAGAGTCGCGGTGAGGTCATCGCTGCCCAGCCAGGACTGGAATCGGGCGTCGGGCATGCCAAAACCCTGGTTGACCCATTCATAGGTCAGCCACTTGGTTTGTTCGAATAGCCGGATGGTCAACACACTGTCCATGGTTGCATCTTCAATAAGTACTGCCGCCAGGGTTTCCAGCGTCTCTTTCAAGGCATCCGCATCGGCCAACACCAAACTAACTAATTCTGGTCCTTCGATAACAACGCGCAATCGGCGTTCCTCGATAGACGCCGTCAATTCCCCCAGCGCTGCCGCCAGGGTTGCGCGCGGCTCGACCGGGTAGCAGTCCAGTTGCGGCAACGCCAGCAGATCGGTCAACAGGTATTGTTGCGCTTCATCGACCAGTTCGATGGCTTCGGTGGCCTGTTCCCGCAGCGTATCCGGTAGCGAACCGGGGCTGTCGGGGGCTTGGGCGTCCAGCAGATCTGCAGCCAGCATGATCGCCTGCAAATTATTCCGTAACTGGTAGTAAACCCGTTCGGTCAGCTCGTTTTTCAGGTAGCCGAGATCGTGGAGACGGGTCACGTCGACCAGTTCAATCAGGATGCCCCGAATCTGGAAGGGCGATGCTTCCGCCAGGCGCTCACCCGTCAGATCGACCTGGTCAGTCGCCAGCACCGGCCGCGCATGCAAGATATACCGGTGTTGGACATCGCCGGGCAGCGCAGCGGATAAGGTGAGATCCCGGTGTTCAACAAAGACTTGTTGCAAGGTGCGGCGGCTCTCGGCTAGGTCAATCCCGCACAAGACGCTAATCAAGTCCAGGGTGGTCATTTCGTAGCCGGGCAGTTGGCTGTGCTGCAGGATCTCCACCATCGCCTGGTTGGTTTGCAGCACCCGACCAAACGGACTGTAGAAAATTGCGGCGGTTTCCAGACTTTGGAAAACCTGCTCCAGGCCATGCAGTCGCCGCTCAAAGACAGTCAGGTTCTGGCGCAGGGTTTGATACAGATTTTCACCGCCGCGCAACTGTAAATATCGGCCAATGTCACTGTTTTCGGCTCTCTGCCGTTGTTGCCATTGCTGACGGTGGTAGATTAGTTCAGCAATCTGAGTGACAAAATCGTCGACCAAGGCAAAAAATCCGGGAGTAGCCTGGATTTTTTCCGGGGCTATGCCCATCGCCCAAAACCCCAGCACCTCGCCCCCGAAGGTCAGTGGCGTCATGTACTGATCCATCCCGGGATCCAGTTTCAGAAACAGGCGGCGCAGGCGAATCAGCCGATTTTCGGCGATGGCGTCACTATAGGGAGCGCGCCGGTAATCGCGGCGACGTTCATCAATATCCGCAAACTGGCAATTCAGCGCGGCGATTTCTCGCACATGGTGCTGGCCGGGAGGACGCTCCAGAAAAATCAGCCAGCCTAGATCCAGCGATTGCCTCACCATTTCTACGATCTGATGCCACGGTTCGGCGGCGGCATAGAAACCGGGGGGCGCGATCTGCTCGCGCAGACGACCGGACAGATTGATGATCAACGCCCGGATCGCCGCTTCATTGCCCATTGACCGGTGTTGGGATACCAGCACAAAGGTCGCCAGTTGGGCGAAAACCAGTGCGGTCACCGGCGGCCAGTAGCGGGCGTAAGCGGGGGTCAGCCAGGCCAGCATGGCGTAGAACAGCAATGCGCCGCCGGTTGCCCACAGGTCAAAGCGCAATCGACCCGATTGATAGACGATCACGTTGATCAAGGTCGCCAGCGCCAGAAGCGCCAGGACGATAGCGGTGGAGAAAAAATGAATCACCCGGTCGGCCAGCAGGGTTTCGAGGGCGTAGCCCTGAAACATCAGCAGCGACATGCCCTGTTCATTTTTACGCTCAAGCGGGGTGTGCAGACCGGGCGCTGGCGCGGACGGCAAGACCCCCATCAGTACGGTGCGGCCCTTGACCAGTTCGGGAACCAGGCCACCCTGGAGCAGGCGGCGCAGCGAGACCATCGGCAGATACCCCACTCCCCCCTGAAAATTGACGAGGTAGGCTGATTCCGACAGCGTCGGCGGATCACTGGCCAACTGACTGGCGGCGCGGGTTTCGAGCACCGGATAAAGCTGGTCCTGAAGCAGGTAGCCTACTTGTTGCGTCCGATGGGTGCCGCCTCTGACCGGGGGTAGCGCAACGACGCCAAACGGCGGTTTCCGGGTGAGTGCATCCACCGCTGACGGCCAAGGGGCCAAATAGGCTTCACCAGCCTGATCCACGAGAACGGCCCGCCCGAACAGGACGTTACCCGCCGCCACCGCCTGCTCATAGAAGGCTGGCGAGGCGTTGGGCGGCAAGAAAGCAAAGGCGATTTGCCGAGCGCCGAGGGCTTCCAGTTTTTCCAGAGCATTCAGCCAGACCGGTTCCCCGGCGGCCCGTTCCTCCGGCTCAACCGCGATCAGCAGTACGCTGGGGGGATCCAGCTTGACGGGACTGTGGCGCACGGCCAGATCGTAAATCACGGCGTCCGGGAACTGGAAGACGCCGACGATCTGGAGCAGCCACGTCCCCAGCACCACAATGATGGCGATGATCACGCCTGGATAGGAAAATCGGGTGGTCGCTATGGAATCGCGCATCATGATGGAGGTAAGTGCTCATTAACTGCATGCAGGTAGACACTGCCAACGTCGACTATACTCGATGCGATGCTGATCCCGCCCTTCCAACCGAAACTGCCCGAGATCGCCGGGTGCGACCAAACACCCGTGGTGCGAAGTCTGTTGCAGGTCATTGCCGACTTGCAACCCCAAGTTCAACGGTTGGAGGACGAGCTTCGGCGGTTGCAGGGCGGTTCACCGCGTCCCCAGTTGAAGCCGAACACCTTTACGGCTGGTGTGTGCGATTTAAAACCTGGAGCGGGCTCAAGCCCTCACCAAGCAGGCGGCCAATGACGCTGAACCTTTTGACCGTTTGGCCGCTTGAGTCAGCCAAACCGGTCAGCGCTCTAGGAGCGCATGAACAATCATGCCGCGGACGCTAATGACGCCAGCCGCCTGAATAACGCGGCGGGCGCATCCTGGAACAAGGCGCGACAAGGTACAGCCTTTCAGGTTACGGCTGAAGCTCAATCTCACCGGGACGCCAAGTCTTGTCGAACCAGGGTTCCAGTGGACCGTACAAGCGCAGGATCATGAACCAGCCTTTGCCAGGAATCGTCTGCACCCAGTTGTTCTCCATACCCGCCGGAGCCTTGGGGCCGAAGAAAACATCCACCGAGCCGTCCGCGTTGACCTTGACTCCCTTGTTCTGGCTGCTCACGCTCGGGGCCTGCTGATCGGTCTGGAGCATGGAGCGGGTCTGAGTGTCGTAGACGATGACCGACCAAAAATCCTTGACCGGAATGTTCGGCGGCAGGTGCAGCTTGTAGGTCTTGGCGCCGTCGAACGGGTTGCCGTTCGCGTCCAGGGCGGTCCAGGGGTACTGCGACCCCTTGCCGACCATCTTCTCTTCCATCGCGGGGGTTACACCGGTGGCGAAGAAGTAGAAAAAGGCCGCGCCGTCGAGGTTGGCGACCCCCGGCGAGACCTCGAACTTGTAGCCGCCGAAGAAGGGCAGGCGCCACTGGCTGTCCGGGTAGAAAAAGGCGTCCTTTTCACGCATTTTGAATGCCAGCGCACGCGCGGTCGCCGCGCCGACGTTCGCGGCGTCAGTCAGGATCTTCTTCATCCGCTCGTCCGGTTTGAAGGGCTTGCCCTTTTCGATGCCGATGGAGGCGAAGAGACCCAGCGTGGTCGGATCGGAGCCCTCGCTCGGCTCTTCCTGGATAACTTGGTTCAACAGCTCCCAGAAGCTGTAATCGCCGGGGAAGACGAAATTCGAGGGGATGCCCGAGGCATTGGCGAGCTTCACCGGGGCGGGATTGGCGGCATCGGCGAGCGGATAGATCTTCAGAGTTTTCTTAACCGACTCGACCCCGGGCTTCGGCGATCCATCCACGAGGAAGGTCCGGAAAGGTACCCAGTTGCCGTAGGTGCTCGGGCGTACGACGAAATAGCCTTGTGGAACCTCACCCTTGTAGCCGGGAGGCAGGATCAGATACTTGCCGCCCTTGCCCTTATCGGGGCCGGTAATGCCGACATCGGTGACCCAGCGATACCAGAAGTCGTCGACGGCGCCCAAAGACATCGGTGGGATCTCCAGCGCCACGGGTCCCTTGTGGGTATCGATCCAGATGAAGTTGTAGATGGTGTTGTCGTTTGCGGTCAGCTCCACAGTCTTGGAGTCGACCAACTGCTCCCAGATCACGTCTGTCTGGTTGTCCGGCCCAAACTGGCGCAGCGAGTCGCGCATGCTGGCCTGGTTGACCATCGGGATGGCCAGTAGATAAGCCTGGAGTGCGCGTGACCGGTCCAAGTTGTCGTAGATCTTCTCGATGGTGTCGGGCTTTGGCACACCGTCCCTCAAGTGCAACGTGCCGATCGAGGTTTCGAGCGTGTCAGGCGTGGCGATGCCCGGCGCGATCGGCGTGGTCATCTTGTACTGGATCGCAGCGGTTGATCCCGGCGTCCCGGCGGTGACGACCAGCTTCTGGCCGACCTCGATCTCGTTCGACGCGAGCTTGTTACCCGCCTTCAGCTCGGCGACCGAGACACCGAATCGCTCGGCGATGGCAACCAAATCGTCGCCAGTGGCGACGACATAGAGGGCGGCAGCGACATCGTACTGGCCGTTCGCATGATGGCGCGGACCCTGGTCAGCGGCCATGGCGCTGACCAGGACGAGACCGCCGGCCAAGGCGACAACCAAAGATAGGGTCCTGATCAGGTGAAAAGATAACTGCCTTGCAACTCTCTTTGGCTTCATGGGCTTCATGTCTCCTTGGTACCGACTGGTCTCGATTGGATTGGGGTACTGCTATTTCTTCTTCAATTCTTCCAATGCCTTGGCACAACCGACCGACAACTCCATCTTGTTTTGCATCAGGCACTCCTTGATTTTGCCGCCGCCCGGCGGCACGTTCGGGCAGAGCCGCTCGATGTCGGGTTTGCAATAGGCGCGGAGCGCCTCGACTTCCTTGTCCAGTTGTGAGGGTTGCTGGGCGAAAGCTGGCGCGGCGGCCGATACCAAAAACAACAGGGCAATCTTGCGAACAGTCATCAG
>JAJHPN010000102.1 GCA_020890855.1 Candidatus Contendibacter sp.
CCGCGCTCTTTCAACACGCCGTCAATGACCCGCTCGCCGACCTGCAACCGGAACCGGGTCACGCCGGCCCGCGCCGGCAAGGGGAAAATGTAGGTGGCTTCGAGCGGCTCGGCATGCACATTGACAAAAGTCTGCGTCACCGTCAGCCGGTACAGCAGGCCGGTGATTCGCCCCGCCACCGCCAATCGTTGCAGCGGCAAACCACCCCGCGCCGTATCCAGACCGCCAAAACCGGCTTCCGCGTCATCGTCGTCGGCGGGCGTTTCATCCAGCACGGTGATTTCGTCAAACATCGTCATCGACATTCTCCTGTTCAGATCGGGCGGCGGCCTGCAACCGGTCGCACAAGGCGCGGCTGGCGTCCCGCAGGCCGTTCACATCGAGTTGGGGATAATGGCAGCGGTCAATCAGCAACTGCGCGCCAGGGGCTAAAGTGATCGCCAGCAGTTCAGTCATGGGCAGGGCCGGAGCCGGCGCTGCGGCAGGCGCTGATTCAGCGGGAGCGCGTTCCCAAAACCGGGCCGGGCTGGAAAGGGTTGCTGCGGGTTCCGCAGTCCGACGGGCCACCGGCGCTACGCTCTCCTCGGCCAGCCGTCCCACCCAGTCCGGGGGCAAGCCGATTTGCTGCGCTAACACTGTGTCGGGCAATCCGGCCAGTTCGGTCTGCACCGTTTGCAGACTCAGCCCCCGGGCTTGCAGGGTTTTGATCGCCAGCAGTTGCAGCAGATGCCGATCGCAGTAATACGCAGTTCGCCCACGCAGTTCCGCCGGCCGATCCAGCAACCCCAAGGTGGTGTAGTAACGCACCAGCCGGGCGTCCGGGCACCAGCGCACCCGCCGCGAGCCGCCTTCACCACCGGGCAGCAGCGCCAGCAGTCGCCGGCTGCGCTGCACCAGTTCATCCAGTCGCCATTGCATGGTCATGAGATTTTTCGTTATCAATAAAACACTGACATAAGACAGTGTTGTATAAAAACCCGCAAATAGCAAATCTTGCTCCCCTGCCTAAACATCGATCTGGACAGCAACAACATGCCGCGATACCACTACGGATAAGATGCGGTTTAGCCGCGGTCGGTTAAAATTAACCGTGAAACCGTGCCCGTTGAATGGCCCGAGGCTACCGCCATGCCCTCCGCCACCCGCCGTATTCTGCTGTACTTAATCCTGCTCTCCGCGATCATCACCGCGGCGGCGGCGCTCTCACTCGCCTACAACCTGAACGCCATTACCGATCACTACCAGCAACTCGCCCAGGAAATGGGCCGCACCTTTTTCAAGGAACTGGTCATCGTGCGGCGCTGGAACGCCAGTATGGGCGGGATTTACGCCCCAGTGACCGAGCGGCTGCAACCCAACCCCTATCTGGATGATCCGCATCGCGATCTGACCACCACCGACGGTCAGCGCCTGACCAAGGTCAATCCCGCCTTTATGACCCGACTGCTGGCGGAGATGCCCGATCACACCGCCGAGAATATCCAGTTTCGCATCACCAGCCTCAACCCGATAAATCCCCACAATGCGCCTGACGCCTGGGAACGCGCTGCATTGCAAACCTTTGAGCGGAGTGCGGTTGAGCATTTTGCGGTGGTCGAAGAGCCGGGTGGGCGGTTTTTGCGTTACATGGGGCGACTGGTGACCGAGCAAGCCTGTCTGGGCTGCCATGCCAAACAAGGCTACCAGTTGGGCGATGTGCGCGGCGGCATCCGGGTTTCACTGCCGCTGGCCCCGTTTGAGGCCGCCGCCGCTGGCGGCCGACGACAGAGTTATTGGGTGCATGGAACCTTCTGGTTGATGACGCTGACCTTGCTCTGGGTCGGAGGAATTCTACTGCTGCGGAACGTCGCGCAACTGGAAGGCTTGAACCGTTATATGAAGGATTTGAACAAGCAACTGGAAGTAGCGGCCCTGACCGATTCACTGACCGGCATTCCCAACCGGCTCTATTTCGATCAGCAACTGGAAACCCACATGATCAGCAGTCAGCGCTATGGCGTTGCTTT
This sequence comes from Candidatus Contendibacter sp., assembly GCA_020890855.1. GTDB lineage: Bacteria > Pseudomonadota > Gammaproteobacteria > Competibacterales > Competibacteraceae > RXIV01. The sequence goes on from JAJHPN010000102.1 coordinate 2,007, forward strand.
TTCGGTGATCATGCTGGATCTGGACCACTTCAAGCAGATCAACGACCACTACGGTCATCCGGTCGGTGACCGGGTGCTGCGGGAATTCAGCCAGATCGTCAAACAGCAACTGCGCTTGACCGACCAGTTTGCCCGCTGGGGCGGTGAAGAATTCATCATTGCCGCGCCGCACACCCTGCTCGATCATGCCCTGACCATGGCGGAACGAATCCGGGCGGCGGTAGCGGAATGCAACTTGGCGACCATCGGTCGAGTGACCGCCAGTATCGGCGTCACCGAATATCGGCCTGGGGAAACGGCAATGGCTTTACTGGAGCGGGTGGACGACGCTCTTTATCGCGCCAAGGCCAATGGTCGCAATCGGGTTGAAACCGGTTAGCATTTGCCGCCTTCATGTTGAAGATACTGAGAACGGAGAAAGCGCATGAGTGGCTGGGGTTGTCCGCATGAATTGAACGGAATGTGCCAGCACATTCAGGGTCGGGCCTGTGATCCGGGGATGAAGGGCTGTGTGCTGGCCGGGCGGTTCCGGTTCAGCGACGAGGCCAAAAATCGCCCACCGCGTCCGGCCCGAAGGACCAACGGTGGCCGGACTGATTCGGGGCGCCGGGGCGATAAGCATTAACGGCGGCGGTTAGGAAAATTTAAAGAAAACGCTGAGTTGTCGGACCGTATTAATTTCATTCATTTGGAGCCCAATCATGATTGCCCCTTTCTCCATCGCTCGCCTGCCGCGCATTGAATTTGGCGTTGGCGCGATGAGCAAACTGCCCAGCCTGATTGCTCAATACGGCCAGCGTGTATTGCTGGTGACGGGCCGGCATTCATTTCCAAACTCGCCGCATTGGCCGAACTTGCTGGCGGCGCTGCAAGCGGCGGATATTTACTGGGAACAGGTCCGGGTCAGCGATGAACCTTCGCCAGAACTGGTGGATAAAGCGGTCCAGCAATTCCACGGCGCGGCGATTGCCGTCGTCGTCGGTATTGGCGGCGGCAGCGCCCTGGATGCCGCCAAGGCCATTGCCGGGTTGTTACCCAGCGGCGCTTCTGTCCTGGATTATCTGGAAGGCGTTGGGCCGGAAAAACCCTATCATGGCCCGGCAACGCCGTTTATCGCCGTACCGACCACTGCCGGAGCGGGGAGCGAAGCCACTAAAAACGCCGTGCTGAGCCGGCGTAGCCCTGACGGATTCAAGAAATCCTTTCGTCATGACCGACTGGTTGCGGAATACGCGATTCTCGATCCGGATTTGCTGGCGACCTGTCCCCCATTGCAAATTGCCGCTAATGCAATGGACGCCTTGACGCAATTGCTGGAGTCTTACGTCTCGATTAAGGCCAGTCCCTTTACCGACGCCTTGGCGGAAAGCGGATTGCGCGCGGTGCGGGAGGGCTTATTCGCCTGGTATGCGGGAGGAGAAAGCGCCGCCGCTGGCCGCGCCCAGATGGCCTACGCCGCATGGTTATCGGGCGTTTGTCTGGCGCAAGCCGGTTTGGGATCAGTGCATGGCCTGGCTTCGCCCTTGGGCGCGTTTTTTCCAATCCCGCATGGGGTGGTTTGCGGCACACTGGTCAGCGCCGCTACCCGCGTCAATCTGCATGCATTGATGGCGCGCGATCCCGGCAATCCCGCCGGGCGCAAATACGCGCAGGCCAGCGTGATTCTGAACCGACGGCACTTTTCCAGCATTGAGGAGTCGCATGCGGCGTTGCTGGTTCTGCTGGACGAGTGGACGGAACAGTTGGCGCTGCCCCGGCTCAATGCCTACGGGATTCAGGCGAGCGACTTCGCCCATATCGTCGCCCATTCACGCGGCGGCAGCATGAAAACCAATCCACTGCCGTTGAACGACGCCGAAATCACGGAAATATTGCGGCGCCGGCTTTAATCAGCGCCGGCCCGTCGGGAGACTAATTCCCCCTCGATATGTGAGTAGCCATCATGCCGATTAGCAAAATTCTTAAGGGGGGCCAGGTCCCGGTCAAAATCTACACCGACGACGCGGATCCGAAAGCGTTGGCCCAACTGGCCAACATCGCTCAGTTGCCGTTTATCCATAGCCACGTTGCCGCCATGCCCGATGTCCATGTCGGCATTGGCGCAACCGTGGGTGCAGTCATTCCGACCAAAGGCGCGATTATTCCCGCAGCGGTGGGCGTGGATATTGGATGCGGGATGGTCGCCGCCCGCCTCAGCCTTAAAGCCAGCCAGTTGCCGGATCACCTGCGGCCCGTGCGAACCGCCATTGAAGCGGCGGTGCCGGTCGGTTTCGCCATGCACCCGGAGGGTCCTGGCGTCCCGAATTCGGCGATTCGCGCCCTGGCGGGTGGACTGGATCGCATCGTCCAGCGCCACCCGGCCATTGCCAAGATGCTGAAAAACATTGACCGGACCTGGGCGCAACAACTGGCTACCCTCGGCGGCGGCAATCACTTCATTGAAGTGTGCCTCGATGAAAGTCAGCAGGTGTGGGTCATGCTGCATTCCGGCAGTCGGGGCATTGGCAATGTTATTGGCCGCTACTTCATCGAACTGGCCCGCAAGGACATGGGCAAACATCTGGCCAATCTGCCGGATCGCGATCTGGCCTATTTGCAGGAAGGCGCGGCCCATTTCGACGACTATGTGGAGGCGGTGCAGTGGGCGCAGGATTACGCGATGACCAACCGTCGTGAAATGATGCGGCGGATTCTGGACGCCCTGGCCCGGCAATTGCCGCCATTCGCCCTGACCAAGGAAGCTATCAACTGCCATCATAATTATGTGGCTGTTGAGCGCCATTTCGGCGAAGACCTGTTCATCACCCGCAAGGGCGCGATCCGGGCCGGAGCAGGCGATTGGGGCATCATCCCCGGCAGTATGGGGGCCAAGTCCTACATCGTGCGCGGCAAGGGCGAACCGGATTCGTTCTGCTCCTGTGCGCATGGCGCGGGCCGGCGGATGAGCCGAACCCAGGCCCGGAAAAAGTTTGGCGAGGACGACCTGGCCGCGCAAACCGCCGGAGTGGAATGCCGCAAGGATACCGGGGTTATTGACGAAATCCCCGGCGCGTATAAGGATATTGATGAGGTGATGGCTCACCAGAGCGATCTGGTCGAAGTGGCGCACACCCTCAAGCAGGTGGTGTGCGTCAAGGGCTAAAAGAAACCGGGGGAGAAGCCAAAATGGACATCAGGCTCAGTCGCCGCCGCAACAATCCGGTGGCCGCCGCGCCAATCTTGCGCAAGGGCGGCATCCACCAGAAATCGAAAACGGGGGAACGGACGCAAATCCGCAAGCAATTGAAGCGGGAAGCCAGCGAGTGGCGACCGCTGAGCGAGTGTTGAAATTGAACCGGCTAAGACGGGCGGAAACCCGTCTAACGGTTTCTCACCAGCGCAACAGCACCCATGCCGGGATCGCCATGTTGCTTTGCAGGTCGTTGTAACGGGTTTCCATGTTGCCGTCGCCGTCGGTATCCACCAAATAATAGGACGAACCCTTGGTGGGATTGACCTTGATCATGTACAGCACCCCACCGATCCGGTATTCCTCAACCAAACCCTGCGCGCCGCGCTGGCGGATAGTCACCTCCGGGGCGGGGACGTTCCGTTCCTCTGTGGCGTCAGGAGGACCGTCAGGAATCGGCTCCAGACCGGCAGGTTTTGCAGCGTCCTGGCTCCAAGCCAGACCCGATGCCAGTAATAACGGAACAAGCAACCGCAGACGCATGGCTGATTCCTTAGAGGGTAGAGGAGGTGAGATGCGGGAAAATGCCAGCCAGCTGGCGTGAAGGAACCGATCATTTCCCAGCCCCGGCGATTTGTCCAGTTGCCGACTCCGCTTGAATGATGATCCGTCGCCCCTGTCGTGCGTCGGCGACGCCCAGGCCGTAGTGCGCTAAAGGATTTTCTCGTATGTACCTCAAAATTACCGCCGCCATTACCACCCTGATCGCCTTCGTACTGGGCTTGGCGGTGCTGATGAACTACGCCAAGTTTGAACGCGCTTTCAGCAGCCTGACGGAGTCGCGCCTGGCGTTTCTGGTCCAGGATCTGCGCGAAACCCTTGAATTTGGCCTCGATCTGGGCCTTGATCCGGCAGCTATGGCCAATACCGCCTCGATTCTGGCCCGTGAAGCAGCCAAAGATCCGCAAATCCTGTCAATCCTGGTCTTTGACGATCAGGGCCAGGTGCTGCACCGGCATCAGCGCGAAGCCCTGATCCACCCGTTGCGCGACCTTCCTCCGGGCTGGTTTGAAACGGCGCTTCGCACCCATTCCACCGCCACCCCCTGGCGGGCCAGCGACCCGGACACCCTGATCGTCGGCGCGACCCTGACCAATAATTTTGGCCGAGTGGTCGGCGGCATTGCCCTGCGCTATGACCGCTCTTTCCATGATCGTGAGCTGGCGCAAGCCTTGGCGGGCCTGACCCAGGCCGCCGGGCTGATTCTGCTGGCGGCGGCGCTGATCGCCCTGATGAGCGTCTGGCTGTTATTTCGCAGCGCCCGGCGCGACTTGAACCGGGTCGGCGTAGCGCTGACCCGGTTCCTGGAAGAGGCCGATCACCCGGCTTTTCAACCCGGACGCGGCTCAAAACTGGAAGCCGGCTACGCCGCCGCTGAACAGAGCAGCCGGGAATTCCGGCGGCGACTGCGCCAAGCCGAGCGGATTTTGCACTTGGAGCAACGACTGTCCAATCAGGGGAAAGCCGATGACTGAGCTGCGCCAAGCCCGTTTTGTCGGGCTGTTTATCATGACGCTCATTCTGATCATGGCGGTGCTGATCGGCATTTCCTTCTACGCCGCCTGGGCCTTTGAACGCAGCCTGTTGCCGCAACTTGACCAGAAGATGCTGACCGTCGGGACGGCGGTCAACGTCAAGCTGGAACGCGCCCTGCGCTATGGCATTCCGCTTGGGCGGTTGCCGGGCGTCGCCGACTTCTTCGGCGGGGTGCTGGCTGCGAACCCGGATCTGGCCTATCTGGCGGTGACTGGTCCGAATGGCGTCGTGCTTTACCAGCGTGGAACCCTGCTGCCCCCGGCGGAACAATGGGGGGTCGCCTCGTCTTTGGCGAATCCACCCCCTGCCCGACGAGTGGGCGCCGCCTACGATCTGGCGCTGCCGCTTCAGGATAACCAGATCATGGCCGGATCGCTGCATGTCGGCGCCGACGCCAGTTTCGTCACCCGGCAAATCCGCGAACTGTTGTTCGACATCGCGATTGTTTTCATTATCGCGGTCCTGATCGCCCTGGAATTGCTGCCGCTGATTGTTCAGCAAAACCTGGCTGCTCCGATGCGGCGGCTGGAAACCGTCCTGCGCCGGATCGGGGACGGTGATTTGCGCTATACCCTCCCGGCCTCTTACGATGAAGTCGGACGGCTGGCCGGCCTGCTTAACCGGCTGGTGGTCGGTCTGAACACCGCTTATCAACAGCTCATCCATCAGGCCTTGCTGCTGCGAACGGCGATCCCGGCCTCGGTCGCGCGGCTCGATACGGGTCTGGCGCAGCTGCGACAGGGTTTCACCCTGGCCCCGAACGGTCAACCGAAGCCCTATTTTTCCGCTCATCTGATCGGCGCCCGGATGGCGACGTTTCTGTTCGTCTTCGCCGCCGAACTGTCCCAGCCGTTCATGCCGCTCTATATCCGCACCTACGCAATGGCATTGGGCGATCCGCCCTCCCAGTGGCTGATCGGCCTGCCGTTGACGGTGTTTACCCTGACTGCGGCTCTATTTATGCCGATCGCCGGCTGGCGGTTTGAACGGGCCGGCAGCTGGCGAACCTTTATCGAAGGGGCGGTGTTGCTGATGATGGGCCTGGCTGGAACCGGACTGGCGTTCAACTTCTTTGATCTGCTGGGCTGGCGGGCGCTGACGGCGGTCGGCTACGCCTTCCTGTACACCGCCTGTCAGGGCTATATCATCGCCAACGCTCCCGAGCAGCGCCGGGCGGAAGGCGGCGCCCTGTTTGTCAGCGGGCTGATGGCCGGATCAATCTGTGGCCCGGCCATTGGCGGCATTCTCGCTGACCGCATCGGGTATACCGCGACCTTTTCCTGCGCGGCCGCACTGGCTCTGGGGGCAGGACTCATGGCGATGAATCTGTTGGGCGGATCCACTCTTACCGCTCTTTCGACTCCTCCCGCCAAGCGTCCCCAGCACGGCGTGATCCGGGACCTGACCACCAATTTCCGCTTCACCTGGCTGATGCTGTTTGCTGCGATTCCCGCCAAGCTGCTGCTTAATGGTTTTCTGTTCTTTCTCGTTCCCCTGACTTTGTATGAACTGGGCAACAGCCGTTCTGAAATTGGCCGGGTGGTTATGCTCTATGGTCTGGCGGCGCTGTTTCTGGGGCCGACGTTGGCCCGGCTGGCCGACCGCTTCGCCATTCACGGTCTGCTGATTGGCGCTGGCGGCCTGCTCACCGGCGTTGGCCTGATTCCCATGCTGTTTTTTCCTAACACCTTCACTGTGCTGGCCGGGGTGCTGTGCCTGGGGTTGGGACAGGCCATGAGCATCTCCCCACAACTGGCGCTGGTGACCCGGATTTGCCGACCACAGATCGCCCGCTTTGGCCCTGGGCCAGTGCTGGGGTTTTACCGACTCATTGAGCGGCTGGGCGGCGCCAGCGGGCCGCTGATCATGGCCGGCCTGGCCGGCTTGTTGGGCTATCCCAGCACCATGACTGCCGCTGGGGTATTGGGCGTCATGACCGCCACCTTGTTCAGCGTCGGCTTTCTGATCATGGGCGTCGATCCGGAACCGAACGACCAGCCGATGCCGCCGGTCACTCCTGAAGCCTATTGAGGAGGAAATCATGTCCCGATCCCGTTTCCCATGGCTGGCGTCGTTTGGGCTGCTGCTGGCCCTGCTGTTGGCGAATAGCGCTGTTGCTGGTGCTGCGCCGGATCCGACGGTCGATCCGGAGCCCCGCCGCTACCGTATTCTGATGTTGCTCTGGCGTGGCGAAACGGAAGTGGAAGCCGGTTTTAAGGCCTATATTCAGGAACGCAATCTGCCGTTTGATCTGATCATCCGCAATGCCGGCCAAGACTCGGCCAAAATCCGGGAACTGGTCGCCGAGGCCCGGCAGATCAAGCCGGACCTGGTCTACACCTGGGGCACACCGCTGACTCTGGGCGTCATCGGCGCTTATGATCTGGTTGACCCGGCCCGGCATTTGACCGACCTGCCGGTGGTGTTCACGATGGTGGCCTATCCGCTGGAATCGCGGATCGTCCCGCAATTGGCCTCTTCCGGGCGCAATGTCACCGGTACGACCCACACCATCCCGGCCGAATCGCAAATCAGGGCGATTCGCGCCTACCGGCCGATGAACCGGCTAGCGGCGGTCTATAACCCTACCGAACCAAACGCCGTGATCAACATCGGCGAACTCCGCAAGGCTTCCCAGCGCCTGAATTTCGAATTGCTCGCCCAACCCTTGCCGCTCGACGCCAATGGTCGACCCGATCCCAACGCCTTGCCCGGCTTGCTGGCCCAACTGGCGGCGCGGGAGCCGCAGTTTTTCTACCTGGGTCCCGACACCTGGGTCAGCGATCACCGCCAGATCATCACCGAGGAAGCGCTGCGGCACCATTTGCCGGTGTTCACCTCGGTTGACCGGCCGATCAAAGACAGTGCGGTGCTGATGGGGCTGGTTGCGCCCTACTTTCACATGGGCCGGTTTACGGCTTTCAAGGCCGAGCAAATCCTGATTGAGCGGCGCTTGCCCCAGGATTTGCCGATCGAAACCCTGCACCGCTTTAGCTATATCGTGAAGTTGCCCGTGGCGCGGCAACTGGATTTATACCCGCCGCTGGCGATTCTCAATTACGCCGAGGTGATCGAGTGAACGATCCTGTTCCCGCCATTCCGGACGAATTCCTGCGCACCGGTCTGCTCTCCCGTCAGGCCGGGCAACTGGTTGATCAACCATTTATTTGCCGCTTTCTCGACGCCAGAGCGCTGCCAGCGGTGCGGCGCATTCACCATGAAGGGTTGCGGCGCATCGTAGAACCGGGGCTGATTCGGGAGGAAACTGATGAGTTCTTTCGGTTTCACTTGCAGGGTGAGGGCCGTATCCTGGGGGTGTTCGTTGCCGAGCAGCTGGTGGCTTATGCCGTGCTGGCGCTGCCGGACAGCGCGGCCTATCCCTACGACCGGCTGGTGGACGAACTGGGATTGCCGGCCAGCGCCTGGCGGCGGATTGGGCATTTAACCGGGGTCGGGGTGTTGCCGGAATGGTGGGGCAACAATCTGCATCTGCAACTGTGTCAATGGCGGCTGGGTCTGGCCCGCGCTGATGGTCGTCGGCACGCTGCGGCTTTTGCCGCGCCGCGCAATCCGTTCAGTTGGCGCAACCTGCTGGCGGCCGGTCTACGCATCAAAGGCATCCGGATGATGGGCGGCGACAAGTTGCGCTACCTGCTGCATATCGACTACCACGATGCGCCGCCGCCTGATCCGGATACTGCGGTAATTATTTCGGTGTCCGCCATTGCCGATCAACGCGCTTTGCTAGGTCAGGGCTACTGGGGCTACGCGCAAGCCGCCCCAGATAGTAATGGCGGCAGGCAACTCTGGTACGCCTGCCCGCTGCACTCATGAAACTGCGCACCCGCATCACCCTGAGCGTCAGCCTCTGTTTCGGCGTTGTCGTCGGCGGCCTGGCGCTGGAAGGGCAACTGCAGGAATGGAGCGCCGCCCGTCGCTACCGGGAAACCTTGCTCACTGGCTATCGCAATACCTGGAGTGGCGTCGCTGGCAGCGAGTTGCAACGGCTGGCGGCCGCTATTCCGTTGCTGACCCGCAATGATGACGCAGTGCGGGCGCTGGCCCGTCGCGATCCGGATGGGTATGCCAATAGTCTGAAAGACCTGTTGCCGGTCCTGCGCGATGGATCAATCCCGGCGACTTTCGAAGTCGCAACCCTCGACGGTCGGCTGTTTTTCAGCACGGTGTTGCATGAGCTGGCAGTCGACTATCCGGCATTACACCCCGATCGCAATCCGGCAGCGCCGCAAATCCTGTCGATTGGGCTGATTGACGCCGTACTGCGGGCCGGTCAGCCCTTGACCGGTTTGTTGATGCAGACGAATGGTTGTTACGGATTGACGGTTGCTTTTCCGCTGCTGGATCGGAGTGGCCCAGTGGCGGTTGGCGCGCTGTATTTTAGTGCGAACCAGTTATTGCCAGCCTTTGCCGCCAGTGTTGGCGCTCCCGCTTTTTTACTGCACATCAACGGTTCGCCAGTAGCAGACGCTGACCCCGGTCCGTGGCGACCGCTCGATCCATCGCACAAACTGATCGATCATACCGGTCTCCGCACGGACGTTCAGGGTAAGCAAGTGCTCACTTTGGCCTGGTTGGCGCTCCCTGACCTGTTTAACCGGGAAGTCGCGATCCTGCTGACGGTCGAGGACATCACGATCCAGTATTGGCGGGAAGTCGTGATCAGTTTCCTGTATCAGGGCGGGATTCTGGTGGCGCTGGCGCTGTTTCTGGGCGGCCTGTACTGGTATCTGCGCCGGGCGTTCCGACCGCTCAACCAGGTCGTCGATGTCCTGAACGCACTGACCCGGGGCGAAACCGGACTGCCGACGATTGTCATCGGCTCGACCCGCGATGACGAGATCGGGCGGTTGGCCAATACGGCGGATCAGTTCCGCCAGGCCCAAGCAGCCCGCACCCAGTTGCTGGTGATCCGCAAGGAACTGAATATCGCCACCCGCATTCAGCGCTCGTTACAGCCGATCAACTTTCCCGACCGGAAGGAACTGGCGGTATTTGCGGAACTGCATCCATTCAGCGAAGTCGGCGGCGATTTCTACGACTTTTTTGATCTACCCGACGGTCGGTTGGGGCTGGTGATCGCCGATGTGTCGGACAAGGGCATCGCGGCGGCGCTGTTCATGGCCTTTGCCCGAACCGTGATTCACACCATCGCCCAGATCATTCCTGAACCCGGCGATTGCCTCGAACGGGCCAATCATCTGCTGAGCCACGACAACGCCGCATCAATGTTTGTCACCACGTTTTATGGCGTGCTGAATCCAGCCAGCGGGGAATTGTGCTACGTCAACGCCGGCCACAATCCGCCCTATCACATCATGGTCGATGGTAAGGTAGCGGCGCTGGCCCGGACCGGCGGCATGGCGCTGGGCGTCATGGATGATTTAGCGTTCGTCGAGCGGAAGCTGGCGCTGGCGCCGGGCGAACGGCTGCTGTTTTATACCGATGGCGTTACTGAGGCCATCAATGAAGCGAGCGAAGAATTTAGCACTCATCGCCTTGAGAACACGCTGGCGGTCGCGCCGGCCAGCCCGCGTGAAATGATCGCGGCGGTCGTGGCGGCGGTGCAGACCTTTGCCGGCGCGGCGCCGCCCACTGATGATCTGACCCTGCTGGCGCTGCTCTACCGGGGGACAGGGGAAGCAGTGAACGATTAGAGGCTGGCGGCGCCTGGATTCCCGCTGGCGGCGGGAATGGCCGGGTTGGAACTGCAAGCGGCTTGTAGAATGCGCCCACGCAGTTCGATCCAGCCGAATTGCTCGGCCAACTCCGCAATCAATGACAGCCGCGCCCACAATGTATCGGTAGCCACCGGCGGCGTCTGAAACCCCAGGGTTTTCTCGATCACCACCAGCAGGCGGTCAGCCAACTGACGCAGAAATCCGTGCATGCCCGACACTACCTCCCGGAGCGGTGCAGTCAGTTCGTCGCCTTCCAGACCCAACCGAACTGCGAACCGGTACAGCAGCCCTAATTGTCGCAACCGGCCCAGAAACAGCGCCTGATCCGATTTGCCGTCTGCGGGGCTAAGGTTTTGCAATGATTCATCCTCGACTTGCTGGCGAAGTTCTTGTTCCAGCAATTGGCCCAGATCCCGGATATTGCCGATACATTCAATCACCACCGCTCCGCCTGCGCCCGGCCCAGGCGCTTCCATCGCCGCCGCTTCGCTGCCTTCCAGCAACCGTTCCGCCAGCACAATCAGTTCCTCAATCTCGACCAGCAGGCCCGCTACCCCGAACCGCGCCAGCGGATCGCGATGTTGAAGAAACTGGCGAATCAGGGTATTCACCTTGCCCATCACCTGATTGACAAACAGCAGTTGGGTTTGCTGCACTCTGCGGCTTTCCGCTTCAGCGCCGAGTTCTTCCAGCGCCAGTTGCAGCAGGTCCAGCCGCATGAAATCGGCGGCGATCTGGATCAGATGCGGACGGTCATCGCTGAACAGCAATCGGTTTAAGGTGCTGGCGTAATCGAGGAATGCGCCCGTCAGTTCCTGAATCAGCCGGCTTCGCGCCAGGTCTCCGGCCTGAGCGCCGCCCAGGCGTTGCGCCGCATGGTGGAGCAGCTCAAGCAACCGCACCAGTTCCAGCCAGTCGCCGCGCGCTTCCGGCAACGGCCGGCCTGGTAACGGCGCCTGGCGCTGGATTCGGTCGGCCAGCGCCATCAGCGATTCTCCGGCGCATAACCACTGCATACTCTGCCGATCAACGGTCTGGTTCTCGGCAACCGCTGCAAACCAGGCGTTCAATCCTTTCGTCAATTGTTTTAGCCGTGCGTCAGTGGTCCGATCAGCCAGGCAGTCCCGCACCAGCGCCACCAATTGCCCAACCAGAACATCCGGGTTGATCGCAGCCGGAGCGGGTGTTGGCGTTGCTGGCCGCAGCGACCGCCTTCTGCCCGGCATGGGCGCCGTGGCCTCGGCTGACGCGGTGCGCGCCTGCCGCAAGGCCGTCGCAAACTCCAGGGCGTTGGCGAAGCGCTGATGGCGATCCTTGGCCAGCGCCCGTCGCGTCACCGCATCAAGCGTCGTGGACAGGGCCGGGTTGATCGTCGAAGGTGGCGCGGGATCGGCATGCAGCACCTGCTGCATCAGCGCCGCCAGCGAGTCGGCAATGAACGGTTTGCGGTGGGTCAGCAGGTAATAAAGGATGACGCCGACCGAGAACAGGTCAGCCCGGCAGTCGAGCGGTTCGCCCCGCAACTGTTCCGGGGCCATGTACAGCGGCGATCCAAGCAGATCGCCCAACTGGGTCAATTCCGAACCACGGCAATGGGCAATGCCAAAATCAGTCAGGGCGATGGCGTAATCCTGGCGGACCATAATGTTGGCCGGCTTGAGGTCGCGGTGAATGATGCCCTGTTGATGGACATAGGCCAGGGCATTGAGGGTCTGGAGGATCATGGCCAGGATCATCGCGGGCGGCAGGTCCGGGCGGTGTTCGATCAGCCGCCCCAGCTCCTGGCCGGCGACGAAGTCCATCGCCAGATACACGGTGTCGTCCTGCTCGCCGCAAGCGCGAACCCGGACGATGCGGGGATGGCGCAGCCGCATCCCGATTTGCGCTTCCTGGTGGAAGCGGGCCAGAACTATGTCTCGTTCCGACCCTACCAGCAAATCAGCGCGGACGGTCTTGAGCGCAACGGGTTCACCGTCATCGATCCCGACCCCGCGATAAACCACGCCCATGGCTCCTCGCCCCAGGATGGTTTCGATGCGGTAGGCGCCGAGGGTCTGACCGACTCGCAGCATCACCGGCGTCCGGGCCTAGTCGAACGTGGCGACCGCAGCGGCGACGGTCGGATGCAGGGCGAAAATCGCCGAGAAGCCACTGATCTCGAAGACCTCACGGACGTTTTCGCGCAACGCCGCCAGCGCCAATCGGCCGCCGCTGGTCCGGTTGTGTTTGGCGGCCACCAGCAAGACCCGCAATCCGGCGCTGCTGATGTAGTCCAGCGCCGCGCAATCCACCACTACGGTTTTGCTTTCATCCAGCGCCGCTAGCAGCCGGGTTTCAAACTCCCGGCAGTTTAGGCTATCCAGCCGACCGACCGGTTGGAGAATCATCACGTCGCCTTGGCGTTGTTCCTGAATATCCATACATGGTTCTCCGATTCGTTGCGAGATGGTGAATTATAGGATGGTCTGTGGTCTGGTCGATTGCTGCTTAGCCCATTTGCAATGACCAGCCCTGGTATGCGGGAGAGTGGGGCCTGTAAAGTTTCCTGCGATCCGACGGCCTGGAATAGGGGCGATGATACGGTCCACCGCCTGATCCGCTGTGATCTCAGGAAAATTTACACGAGGAAAGTCTGCCCACTGCCTGCTTACGAGCAGGATGCCTCCCAGCGGCGCACCGATCCATGATCCACCCGTTGAATCAGCCGCTGCGTCCGCCGCGCATCTCCCAACGCCAAGGCCTCAAATCCCTGCTCCGCCCAATTCATCCATCACCCACCATAGTTATAAAAATCCATATTCTATAATTGATTATCAATTGTAGGTGAGGAACTCCCAATTGATGACATATTTTATTGATTTATCGCTGATTTTTGTGCAAGTGGGTGGCTTTTTGAGAAGGCCGGCGGATCACTCTGCGCCAGCCAGCCCATGAATAATGCGTGGCGTACACACCGAAGTGAAACGTCCGCATTGCCGATGTGGCCCTACCCCTTGGAACGGTTTCTGATCGGATGGCATGACCTATGTCAGGACTAGCGGGCGAACGTGAAAGAGTCAATGAGAACCAGGGAGCATCGATGATGAAGATAGCAATGGTGATAGTGGCTGGCCTGTTGGCTTTGGCGCTGTCTGGGTGGGGCGCAGACAACGCGAACGCAGCGCCCAGCTCCAGACCAAACATTTTGTTCGTCATTATGGACGACGTGGGCATCGACCAGATGCAGGTCTTCGGTTATGGCGGAGAGACGCCGCCGAGTACGCCGAATATTGCTCAGATTGCGGGCGCTGGGCTCCGTTTCAGCAACACCTGGTCGATGCCGGCGTGCACGACCAGCCGGGCGGTGTTTTTTGATGGCCGCTTTCCGTTTCGCACCAACGTCCTGGGAGCGCTCGGCCCGGCCGACCTGGCCAATTCGATGGTCTCGCCTTATGAAATGACGACGCCGAAGCTGTTGGCGAAGCGGGGATACGATAGCGCTCTGTTTGGCAAGTTCCACCTCGCTCTTCAGGGTCATGATCCAGCCGGCTACGCGATGCCCTACAACCTGGGCTGGAACTACTTTGCCGGCTGGCTGGACGAGACGGGTGATCCATCCTCAATCGACAAAACCGCCGGCGGCGTCGCTGCAGACGGAAAATCCTACTCCTGCGGTTTCGTACCCGGCGCGAGCGCCAGCGGCGCGGATTCGGGCGCCTGCTACATGGCGGACGGCTCTTGCCACAAACTCGCGAGCAGCGGCCCGGTTCCGCCCGGACGCACCTGTCGGGATCAAGGCGGCATCTTCGATCCGGAGAAGATCTGTCAGACGCCGCGCCCAGGCTACCTGAATTTTGAAACGCTCAGTGGTCACTACGTCTCGCCGCTGGTCTACAACTACCCGGACGGTTCGGTCGAGCAGACTCCGCCCACCGACCTCCGGGCGCGACGCTTCCGGGCCGCGGTTGCCGTTGATGAGGCGATCCAATGGATCAACAACCGCCCGGATTGGCGGCCGTGGATGGCGACGGTCAGCTTTGCGTCGGCTCACACCCCGCTCATGCAGCCGCCGGTCAATGAGGCGCAATCCGGCAATGTGGCGAGTAGCCATCTGGACTGCGGCAACGGAGAGGCGCAGCGGGTTCTGTCGAATCTGATGATCGAGTCGATCGACACCGAGTTGGGCCGTCTGCTGGTGCAGACGGGTCTCGCGCAGCGCGGCAAGGACGGTCGCATGATCTATCGGCCCCAGCGCCCCGACTTGATGGTGACCCGAGGCACGATGGTGATCGTGCTTGGCGACAATGGCAGCCTCGGTCAGACCGTCAAGCAGCCTTTCGACCCTTCGCGAGCCAAGGGCACGGCGTATCAGACCGGCGTCTGGGTGCCGCTGGTCATCGCCGGGCCGCTTGTGAACAACCCGAACCGCGTCGTCTCGCAGATGGTGAATATTGCCGACCTCTACGCGCTGTTTGGCGAAATCGCCGGGATCGAGGATGTCCAGCGGGCAGTCCCGCGCCCGATCGACGCCGCGCCCATGCTGCCGTATTTGCAGAACCCCGGCCAACATAGCCTCCGCCAGTGGAACTTCACCCAGGTCGGCGTGAACTTGCAGGCCAACGCCGCCATCAATGGCCCCTGCACCATCAGCAATAGCTGTACGCAAATCCCCGTCACCAAGAGCGTCTGCGAGGATAACAACGGGACGTGGTGGGGAACTGGCCTCGACTCGCCGGTCACCGACGGCGCGCCGCCGGATGGTTTCAAATATTGCTGCGAGGTCAATGCCTTCCTCGTTGCTAAAGGAGATGCCCCCTACGACATTACACCGCTCACGGCGGTCGGGATCCGCAATGATCACTACAAGATCGTGCAGAACTCCCTGAAGGCGTACGTCTCTCAGGCGCAGCCGTGCGTTGATACGACGACCACCGAGTTTTACGCGATCAACGAGGCCGTTCCGAAGCCCAAACTTGACGAGGCAGGGACCGAACTGTCGCTCGATAACCTGACCTTCGAGCAGCAACACAACTACAATGCGCTTTCAGCGCAACTGGCGACGCTCCTGGCGTCCCAGCCGGCATGTCCGGGCGATGGCAATATTGACCTCGTCGTCGACCAGAAAGACCTTGATGACTGGCGTTTCTACAGCGAGTCTTACGGTCTTTCAAGCGTCTATGATTTCAATCTCGATGGGCTGACAAACGCAGAGGACGAATTGTTCATCAAGAAACATCTAGGGCTAAATTGCCGGACTGATTGAGCGGCCAACTACCGTTTCCCGACGGGTTTTTTCAGATCAAAGAACTCAATTCCTGACGTCATCCCCGTGAAAGCGGCTATCCAGTAATTTTCCAAGGGTTGCTGGATTCCCGCATTCGCAGGGATGACGAAGATCGAGGAGTATGAATATGAAAACCTGCCGAGAATCGGCATAACTTCTTATCCTGCCTCCGTTGACCGACTAGAGGCAGTCTATTTTCATATTAAGATCATGTCGTTCCTGGGTGGAAGACGGTTTGAATATCAACTTATGGGGGAGAAAACCGTCCGCCCAAGCAAACAAAGTCACTTGACCATTGCTATCCACTGGAACCTTTGCAAGAGAGAAGGCGCCAGTTCCGTCGCAACTGAAGGTAGATACTCCATTGGCTAATACTGAAGCGCAAACCGGTGTATTTGTGCCGGAAAGATAAACATTTCCAGAGAGATTGGTCTGCTGGATCCCGCTGGAATTGCCTATTAAATTGCCTCCGGTACTCCCGCATGGAGAACTACTCATGAGTATTGAGACCGTTGTGTTTGCACTCAAGGGAGTGAACACGTTTTTATAGGGATTCATGCCGTCTGCCCATGCAAACAGGGTGATTTTGCTACTCCCATCAACAGGAACGTCTGCAAGAAAAAAATTACCGGCCGCGTCGCAGCTATACCCACCTACCCCATTCGCTAGAACTCTAGCGCAAACGGGAGAGCCGTTTAAAGACACTCGCCCAGATACGCTGGTTTTTGTGCTGGGAGAAAGCGTCAATGCTCTCTCCAGATTGATTCGGGGTTTAGTGATGTTGTTGCGCGAATCAGTAATGGGCGTACCCGTAGAGACCAGCCGTTGAAGCGACATATCAACCGTTGACGCGGGATCTGCCTGTCTCAGCAGGGCGAACGCTCCCGCGACAAAAGGCGTTGCCATAGAGGTTCCCTGAAAACTGGCGTATTCATTAATCGGCACTGATGAATAAATATCCACACCCGGCGCCAGCAAATCCAGAAAACTGGCGCTATTTGAAAAACTGGCCACCTGATCGGTTTTAGTGGTGGCGCCAACGCTGATAGCGGAAGATATGCACGCTGGTTCTGACAGGCCGTTACTAAAACCATCATTACCCGAACTGACGATAGTGGCGATTCGTGCTGAACGTAGATTATCTATGGCTGCTTTTGTTGATGCTTGCTCGCTATCGCATTGGGCTTGGCTGGTGTATTCATACCCACTGCCACCCAAACTCAGATTAACCGCTGCAAACTGGAAGCTAGCGCGATTCTGGAAGACCCATTCCAAAGCAGCATTTAAATCAGAGTTCCAAGTGAGAAGACAGGGTGACGGACTCGGACTGCATCGATCAACGCTATCAATGCGCGAAAAAATCTGTATAGCCGCGATCTGTGCATCCTTGGCGACCCCGGAAAAATACTGGTTTGCATTTGCGCCGTTGCCTGCTGCAATGCCAGCAATGTGCGTACCATGGAAACAGCCTTCGATAGTACGGGGACAATTTACTCCTGTATCTACTCCGAAAGAATCTCCATTTTCATTAGGATTCGGACAAAAAGTGCTTGACGATGACCTGAGATCCTTTGATCCGAAGCAGGCTTCGGCGACAACCTTGGCCGCGCCAATAAATGGATGGGTTTTCTGTACGCCAGTATCGATGATCGCGATCACTTGGCCTTGACCGGTAAAACCGTAGGACCAGGCAGTGTTTCCGCCGATGAGTGGCACACTCTCCGCTAAACTAAGAGTGTTCAGGCGATCCAGCTCAATGGTTTTGATGATTGGATTCGCAAGCAGCTTTTGATAACCCTCGCTGGTTACCGTCAGGGCTACGAACGGGATCGTCTGGTAGGTGCGGGCTTTCAATACCTCATTTGCTTTCAGTGTGTTAAGCAGCATCTGTCGAGCGTTGCTAATTGTGGCTTCCTGCTGGACAGCGACGCTGCTACTTAAAGCCCCCATCGCTTTGAAAGGAATATCCAGGCCCACAATGACTCTTGCTGAACCATACTTGACTAAATTTTTCTCGATATCCAAACTGTCATTTGGTATCCAACCGGTCTGTCCAAAAGAACAGGCTGGCCACCCCAAAGAAATGAAGAGTAGGCTGATTAGTGTCGCTGATCTGAGGTATGCAGCTAACCGCGATGAACGATTCATTAATAATTTCTCCAGGGTATTCTTGATGTAAGAGCCGATTGTCCGGCTATATTGGTTCAATATGGATTTTGGTCATTTTGCTGCATCTGCGATCAGCGGTTCATGTAAGAGCCGATTGTCCGGCCATATTGGTTCAATATGGATTTTGGTCATTTTGCTGCGTCTGCGATCAGCGGTTCCAGGCAGAGTAGCGCACTAACCACAATATGGATGTGGTTGAAAATAAATGCTTAATAATTAATTGGTTGTGATGTCTGATTTCCACGTTAAGGACACTGCCCGCGAAGGATTCAGGCAGATTTTCACCCCAAAAGCAAATAGTAAAGACCAGCCATTCATCAATATGTTCTCTCGATAGGATCGTCATCAAAAACTCAGTCAGAACCAAGCGCCGACAGTGCGCTAACATGTGGATATCACTGAAAGTAAATACTAAACCTGGTTATGCTGATGCCTACTCACAATCAAGGAAAGTCGTCTGTCGCATTAATATGACTACAATAAATAAAAAGATACAAAACATTCCCTAACGAGTTATACTCGACCTTTAATCATTCAGACGCCAGCAATTCCCGGCGTCTTGATTTATAAGGATTTTTTCGTATAATTAAATGACGCTTATGAAAAATATTCTTAAAAATCAATGTCACAAAAATAAGAGACCGGGAATCGCTGTTCAGACGCACAAACCCGCTCCTCCTCCGCTGAGGAGCGTTTTCATCCCTCTTTCACCGTTCCGCCAGAATCAACTCCGCTGCTTTCTCGCCAATCACCATCGTTGGCGCATTGGTATTACCGCCGATCAGGGTTGGCATGATGGAAGCGTCCGCCACCCGCAACCCGCTCAGGCCTTGCACCCGTAATTGATCGTCCACCACCGCCAGTGGGTCATTGCCCATTTTGCAAGTACCCACCGGATGATAAATGGTTTCAGCCCGGCGGCGAATAAACTCCCGCAATTCGTCATCATGTTGCACCGCCTCGCCAGGAAATAGCTCCTTGCCCCGATAGCCGTCGAAAGCCGGCGCCGCCAAAATCTTCCGGCAAGTCTTGACTGCCGCCAGCAGCGTTTCCAGATCGTCCGGGTGACTTAAATAATCCGGTTGAAGCAACGGCGGATCATGGGGGTCGGCGCTATTCAAGGCGAGATACCCGCGACTCTTGGGCCGCAGATCACAGGCGTGCAGCGAATAACCATAGCCATGCCAGATGCGCCGGCCGTGATCGTCAAGAATAGTCGCAGTCAGATGATACTGGATATTGGGCAGCGGCTGCCCCGGATCGGTTTTCACAAAACCGCCGGCTTCGGCCAGATTGCTGGTCAGAAATCCGCGCCGATGGCGGAAATAGTCGACCAGCCCCTTAAGCAACCGGGGCAGGAACGATAGCGCAAAACCGTAAGAGGCGCGGCGCAGTTCACGGTGGGCCACGATTATGTCCAGATGATCCTGCAAGTTTTGACCAACGCCCGGCAACTCATGCACCACCGGGATACCATGCTTCTCCAGTTCCGCTCGTGGCCCGACCCCGGACAGCAGGAGTAGTTGCGGCGAATTGATCGCCCCCCCCGCCAGCACTACCTCCCGCGTCGCCCGCACTTCTACGGCCTGACCGCTACCGTCGAGATAAGCGACGCCGACCGCCCGCTTTTCTTTAAACACTACCCGACTGACCAGGGCGTTGGTGACAATGGTCAGATTCGGGCGTTGGCGGATCGGATGCAAATAGGCGCGGGCGCTGCTGCACCGTTGCCCGTCCTTCTGCGTCACCTGATAGAAGCCAACCCCTTCCTGTTCCGCGCCGTTGAAATCATCATTGAGCGGATAACCGGCTTGACTGGCGGCGCGAATAAACACCCGGCTGATTTCACCCTGCTGGCGCAGATCGGCGACATTCAGCGGCCCGCCAACGCCATGATAGTCGGATGGGCCACGTTCCTGATGCTGCGACCGCTTGAACAGCGGCAGCAGCTCGGCGTAACTCCAGCCCCGGTTGCCCAAGGCCGCCCAATGGTCATAATCCCAGCGATGCCCACGGGTGTACACCATCGCATTGCTGGAACTGCTACCGCCCAGCGTCTTGCCGCGCGGCCAGAACAGCCGGCGGTCGTGCAATTGCGCTTGCGGTTCGGTCTGGTAGCGCCAGTTAAGGGCCTTGCTCCGCATCATGAAAAAGAGGCCAACCGGCAGATGAATCCACGGACTGCGGTCTTCGGGGCCGGCCTCCAGCAGGCACACCTGCCGGTTCGGATCAGCGGACAGCCGGTTAGCCAGCACACAGCCGGCGGAACCCGCGCCCACAATAATCGTGTCGTACATGCTCCAGTCCTCTGCCGGCGCATGGCCGGACGGTTGGGGGCGGTGATGGAAGTGGCGGATTTGCCAAGACTAATCGCTTCCAGAACCGTGGGCTTGTCGAAAATGGCAGGGATTTGGCAAAACTGGCTAACGGTGGATGGGAACACTACACTTTTACAAATTCAGAATGTTCGCCAAGCCCGTGAATCCGTCATACCCGCGCCGGCGGGTATCCAGTCTTTTCAGCGAGTGACGGGATTGCCGCATATCCGGGATGACGGAAAGCGCAAGATTCCCGTTCCTCATCATTAGAAAGGCGCCACTTTGAGCAAGCTGTACATTTGGCAAAATCGCGGCTTTTTCATGGGCCGCCTGCCGGACATTTCCGAACACCGGCTCGGCTCGGCCGCGCTGTGCGTAGGCATTGATAAACCGTTCCGGGTGCTGGAGAGTGAAAGCAGCGGTTGGCGGGACTGCCGGATCGTGCTGGTGCCGCCGGGTTGTCTCCATGAAATCCAGGTCGGCGGGGCGATCATGGCAATCCTGTTCATCGAGCCGGAAGGCCCCGATTACCCGGCGATTCAGAACGCCATGCTGGATAGCGAGTGGCAGTGCCTGTACGGCCTGGCCCATGAAGGTCAAGTGCTGGCCGCTCTGCGCGAGGCCTGGGAATGTCAACCCGACGCCGCTGCGATTCACGATCTGATTGACCGGCTGATTCCGCCGCCGGCCCAGGAGGAACGCCAGCACCCACTGGACGGGCGGATTCAACGAGTGATCCGGCTGATGAAAGAGGATGTGACCCGCAGCTATTCGATGAACGAACTGGCCGAGTCTATCAACCTGTCACCGACCCGGCTGGTCCATTTATTCAAAGAGGAAGTCGGAGTGCCGATTCGCCGCTTTCGGCAATGGCACCGGATGCGGGTGGTGGCGGCGCTGATCGCCAAGGGCGATACCCTGACCGATGCGGCGCTGGGTGCGGGTTTTGCCGATTCCTCGCACTTCAGCCGCGCCTTCCGCAACATGTTTGGCATTACCCCGTCTTCAGTTTTCGGACGCGCCGCCAATGTTCGGATCGTGATCGCATGAACGACGAATAGCGATGATTGCGCTCATCGATAGCCACAATCATTTTGACGATGCTGGTTTTGACAAAGACCGCGCAGTGATTTATCAGCGGGCGCGGGCCGCCGGAGTGGAAACACAGGTTGTGAATGCGGTCTGCGCCCGGCTGTGGCTGAAACTCAAAGCGGTCGCCGCGAGCTATCCGGGGCTGTACCCGTGCTATGGCTTGCATCCAGTCTGGCTGAGCGAACACCGCCCGGAGCATCTGGACCAACTCGCCGACTGGATCATGCAAGAGCGGCCCGTCGCGGTTGGCGAATGCGGGCTGGATTTCTATCTGCCCGATCTCGATCCGGACGCCCAGGCGGAATATTTCGCTGGGCAATTGCGGCTGGCTCGCCGCCATGATCTGCCGGTGGTCATCCATGCCCGCCATGCCGTCGATCAGGTGATCAAGCAGGTGCGGCGTTTTGCCGGGGTACGGGGCATGGTGCATAGCTTCTCCGGCAGCGAAAACCAGGCCGGGCGACTGCTGGATTTGGGGATTCTGCTCAGTTTTGGTGGACCGTTGACTTATGCCCGCGCCAACCGGCTACGGAGTCTGGTGCGCTATCTGCCGCTGGATGGGCTGCTGCTGGAAACCGACGCCCCGGATCAACCAGTCAGCAGTTGTCACGGCCAACGCCATGAACCGGCGCAACTGGTGGATGTGCTGGCCTGCGTCGCTGAACTGCGTGAGGCCGATCCGGTGGACATCGCGGCGGCGACGACGGCCAACGCCCACCGGTTGTTCAAGTTCCCTGATGTCCCATCCGCACGCCCGCACTGAGATTCTGATTGGCGCTGCGGGCTTGGCCCGGCTACAGGCGGCGCGGGTGCTGGTTGCCGGGCTGGGCGGAGTCGGCGGCCATGCGGCGGAAGCGCTCGGGCGGGCGGGCATTGGTCGCCTGACCTTGCTGGATCACGATGTCGTCTCCCTGTCCAATCTCAACCGTCAATTATTGGCGCTGCACTCCACGCTGGGCCGATCCAAGGTGGAGGTGATGGCGGCGCGGTTGCGCGATATTAATCCGGCGATTGAATTGACCCTGATCGACGAGTTTCTCCAGCCGGACCGGGCGGAAGCGCTGATTGCAGCTTTTCCCAACTCCTCTCCCGTACTGAACGAAGAGACTCCGCCAGTCTATGACTACGTTGCCGACTGCATCGACAGCATCGCCTGTAAAGCGGCGCTGGTGGCCGCCTGTCATCGGCAGAGCGTTCCGGTGATTTCGGCCTTGGGCGCGGGCAATTGTCTGGACGTGAGCCGGGTGCGGGTGGCGCAATTGAATCAGACCCAGGGTTGTCCACTGGCGCGGGAATTGCGGCGGCAGTTGCGGGCATTAAACGCGCCGCTGAATTATCCGGTGATTTACAGCGACGAACCACGACGGTCGCCGCTGCCGCATCAGCCGGTCAGCGGCGATCAACCCGGTCGGCCACGCGCGGTGAATGGCACGATTTCCTACCTGCCGGCGCTGGTCGGGATAGTGCTGGCGGGGGTGGTGATTCGGCGGTTGTTGGGCGATCTGCCCGCCTGAATCCGCTAGACCCGGATTATTTCCAGGCGGTGGATCCGTACAGCACCGCATTGCAGGCCGCTGGCAGCCGATCGGTTGAGGGCGGTTCCGGTTTGTGGTGCGGTTTGGGTGACCGCGCCGCCTGCACCAAGTCGCGCACCCAATTCCGCAAATCAGCATCGCAGCCGTCGCCCAATGGCAAAGGCTTTTGCGGCTTGCATTGCTCAGAACCGGGCGGACAGGCCAGTCGGATGTGAAAGTGGGCATCGTGTCCCCACCACGGTCGCACTTTCTCCAGCCAGCGCCGGTCGGTTTCACTCTCGCATAACGCCTGCTTAATGATCGCATTGACGAAAATGCGTTCTACTTCTGGAGCCTGCGCCGCCTGTTTTAACGCATCGCGATAAACCGGCAACCAGCGGGACGAGTTGATCGTCCCTTCGGTAGCGCGAATCATCGACGGCATTTCGATCTGCTCGGTGTCCGCTCGCGACAGGGTTCGCTCACGGGGTTGCTGCAAAAACCACACATCCACATCCAGTCCACTTTGATGACTGCGATGCCCATTGGGCATGGGTCCCCCACGAGGTTGCCCCAAGTCGCCGATCAGCAGTCGCCCGCCACGGTCGGCCGTTTGCCGCCCCAACCGCTCCACCAACCGGATCAGCAATGGATGACCATAATAGCGGTTGCGGCTGGGGCGCATCACCTGATAGCCATCGCCGACCAGCGGCAGTGGCATGGCTCCAGCGATACAGCCCGCGGCGTAGGAACCAATCACTTCCGGCGATCCGGCCAACGGATAGGCCACCGTACTCCAGCCATTGCCGGCCTGAACCGGCAGGGCGTTCGCGAATAGCAGCAGAAATAAGGGAATCAGGCGTCTAACCGACATGGGATTTTGCACCAAGAGGAGGTGAGTTTATTGAATTGGCCAGTCCCGAATTGATGGAAATTCGCGTCAGGTTGCGATTGGGCGAGTGGACCCTGACCAAGACATAAGACATGCGTTTATCTGTGCTTTTTTCCGCACCGATAGACGGTAACGCAGGATCGTACTCAATCCTTTAGGATCAGTCGAGCTTCGAGCGAGACGGCTATGCGGAGAATCCTTAGTGATATAGCAATCCTTTACAGGTTGTAAAATCGTCTATTATTCTCTATTATTTTAATAACCTTAATTCAGGAGAAATTTTATGTCAACCCTAAATGACATTATTGATTCATCTGCGAATCTTGAAGTTAAAAGAGCGCTGGCTGTGAAGATGATAACTTCTAATTTTAAGACCGAGGAGATTTGTTGTTTGTTAAATGTTTCCGCTTCTTTTGTCAGCAAATGGAAAATAATTTATGAAGACCAAGGCGTAGAGGCTTTATGTGTAAACTATCGAGGAGGTACCGGGTTTTTAACGCCATTGCAACGCGATGAAATCTTTTGTCACTTAAAAGATAAACCGCATTATAGCGTGGAAGAACTACAAGACTATATTAAACGTCGATACAATGT
>JAJHPN010000430.1 GCA_020890855.1 Candidatus Contendibacter sp.
TGGTGATCCACACCATCGCCACCGCCACTGGCAGGTTGAAACGCAGCCAGAAGGCGGTGATCGCCGCCAGCAGCATTTGCCAGGGAAACGGGACGAAGGCGTAAAACGCACCGATCGCCAGCCCGCGGACCGTAGCGCGGCGGTTGAAATGCCAGAGCCAGGGATCATGCAGGCGTTCGCCGAGAAACCGCAGACTTTTGTGCTCGCGCAAGTGTTGGGGATCAGGCAGATAACGGCGCAAAAACGGAGGCATGATGACTTTTGGAACAGGGTGGTGAGGAGACGGCAACTTTGACTCAGGGGCAGCGCGGAAATTCCTGCGCGGTATTTGCCACTATACCTCAACAGTAGCCGCCCACTGGAATCTACCTATTAATTTCATGCTGCTGATCCGGCAAACGCCAGCAACGCTCGTTCCGTTTCGCTCAATACCACCAGAACGCCGGCCTGTTGCCGGGATAACCAGGCCAACCGCTCCTGCCGCTCCTCGTTCTCCTCAGCGTCCATTGCCAGTGCAGCCAATTCATTGACCGCCTGTTCCAAGTCATCCCGTTCATCCAGCAATTCCTGCTGCCGGATTCGCAGTATGTGAATCTGAATGTCATCATCATTCATGTGTTTTTCCCGGTTGCGGCGCAGCAGCAGGGTATCGCTTGGGTCAGGCGCCCAATTCGGACCCTGCCAACTACAGGGGGCCAAGCGTTGATAACAAAGTAACAACCTCTTTCAGAGTATTACATCTTGACCATAGAAGCTGTAGCGTCCAACCATGCCGGGCGCAACGTGGATCAGTTTCGAGATCAGCGTCGTAGCGGAGTTTTTATCAAAAGCGCGGGCAAAAACCGCCGTCCGTGTATAATGTCGCCCTTTGAAAAGACTATCGAGGCTGCGCCAACCGTATTCCAGGGTATGGCCCGCCCGGTCAAATTCTGAGGAATTCCAATGGAAAGCATTCTGAACTTTCTGATTCGGGACGCAGCGGCCCAAGCTGCTGGCGCGCCTAGCGGCGACATGGGTTTGATGAACCTGCTGTTTCCGATCATTCTGATTGGCGCATTCTATTTCCTGCTGATCCGCCCGCAAACCAAACGCGCCAAGGAACACAAGCAGATGGTCGAGTCGCTCAAGAAAGGCGACGAAATCGTCACCGGTGGCGGCGTCCTGGGCCGAATTACCGAGATCGGCGAAAATTTCGTCCAGGTCGAAGTCGCTGAGGGCGTCCAGATTAAGGTCCAGAAGCAGGCCGTCAGTTCGCTGATGCCCAAGGGCACCCTCAAGGGCAATCCCTGAATCGCCCGCCATCGGAAACCGCCGCTCCATGCCTACCCCGCATTCCCTGAATCAATATCCCTGGTGGAAATACCTGCTGATCGGCCTGATTATGCTCTGGGGTCTGATCTTCGCATTACCCAATCTGTTTGGCGAAGACCCGGCGGTGCAGATTTCCGGCGCGCGTGTCAATATCACTATTGACGCCGCCTTTCAGAACCGGGTTGCGGCGTTGTTGGACGCCGATAAGCTCCCGCATCGGCGACTGGAACTGGAGGCCGACCGGCTGCTGATCCGCTTTGCCGACCCGGAAGAGCAACTCAAGGCCGCCGACATTCTCAAGGATCGGCTGGGCCGCGATTACATCGTTGCGCTCAATCTCGCCTCGGCTGCGCCCGGCTTCCTGCGCGCGATGGGTCTAAATCCCATGTATCTGGGCCTCGATCTGCGCGGCGGCGTGCATTTCATGATGCAGGTCGACATGGACGCCACCATCAAGCAGGTCGAAGACAGCTATGTCGATGAGATTCGCGTCCAACTCCGTACTGACAAAATTCAATACAGCTCAGTCGGCCGCGCTGGCAGTGGCGGAATACAGGTTGAGTTCAAAGATGCCGCCGAGCGCGACAAGGCCGCCCAACTGCTGCGCAAGAACCTGTCAAACCTGCAATCCACCGCAGCAGGGCCGCTGACGCTGAAATTCACCCTTAGCGAGCGCGAGATTAAGGAAAAACGCGACTTCGCCCTGCAACAAAACATCACAACGCTCCGCAACCGCGTCAATGAACTGGGCGTCGCCGAACCAATCATTCAGCAGCAAGGCGTCGACCGCATTGTCGTCCAGCTTCCCGGCGTTCAGGACACCGCCCGCGCCAAGGAGATCCTCGGCGCGACGGCAACCCTGGAATTTCGGCTGGCCGACGAGGAAAACGACTGGAATCAGGCTGCTGCGACGGGCCGCGCTCCGCTGGAATCGCGGCTGTACAAGGATCGCAATGGTCGGCCGGTGCTGCTGAAAAAACGGGTGATGCTGACGGGCGACTCCATCGTTGACGCTTCTTCCGGGATTGATCAGCAGAATGGCGGGCCGACCGTGTTCGTCAGTCTTGACGGCAAGGGCGCGAAACGCTTTGAAGACGCCACCAAGGACAACATCGGCAAGCGAATGGGGGTCGTGTTCATCGAGAACAAGACCGAAACCAAGCGGGTCGGCGACGAGATGAAAAAAACCACCTACACGGTCGAGGAAGTGATCAACGTCGCCACCATCCGCGACCGGCTGGGCCGGCGGTTTCAAATTACCGGGCTGGACAGCACCCGCGAAGCGCGCGATCTGGCCTTGCTGCTGCGGGCCGGAGCCTTGGTCAGCCCGATTGAGATCATCGAAGAGCGCACGGTAGGTCCCAGCGCCGGCAAGGAAAACATCGCGCAGGGCTTTCGCGCTGCGGCGATTGCCTTGCTGGTCATCGCTGGATTCATGACCTGGCGCTACAAGAACTTCGGGATGATCGCCACCGCCGCGCTGGCGGCTAACGTGGTGTTGCTCATTGCCGCCTTGTCGATGTTGCAGGCCACTCTTACCTTGCCCGGCATTGCCGGCATCGTGCTGACCATGGGCATGGCGGTGGATGCCAACGTGCTGATTTACGAACGCATCCGTGAAGAATTGCGCAACGGCAACAGTCCGCAGGCGGCGATTCACGCCGGGTTTGATCGGGCCTTCGACACCATTCTTGACTCCAACCTGACCACCCTGATCGCAGCGATCATGTTGTTCGGGTTCGGCACCGGCCCGATCAAAGGCTTCGCCGTCACCCTCAGCATCGGTATCGTGACTTCGATGTTTACCGCCGTCACCGGGTCGCGTGCGCTGGTCAATCTCATTTACGGCGGCCGCAAGCTGCAAACACTGTCGGTCTGAGCAGCGTATGAAACGAGCACTCTGGCAATTTGATTTCTACAACACCAAGATTGATTTTCTGCGCTGGCGCAAACTGGCGATGGGTTGGTCAGTCGCGGTGCTGCTGATCGCGGTCGGTTCGCTGCTGATTCGCGGGATGAACCTGGGCCTGGATTTCACTGGCGGCACCGTGATCGAGGTGCAATACCCCCATCCGGTCGCCATCCCGGAGGTGCGGGAAACCCTGGTCAAGGCCGGCTACGGCGACGCCCAGACCCAGCACTTCGGTACTTCACGGGATGTGCTGATCCGCATTCCGCCCCGCGAGCAAATGAACGCCGCCACACTGAACAATCAGGTGTTAACCGCCTTGCAGGGCGCGGAAGGCGGAGCCGGGGTCACGCTGGCGCGGGCCGAGTTCGTTGGGCCGCAGGTCGGAAAGGAACTGGTCGAACAAGGCGGATTGGCGGCGCTGGGCGCACTGCTGGGGATTCTGGTCTACGTCATGTTCCGCTTTGAATGGCGACTGGCGGTCGGCACCATCGCCGCCACCGTCCATGATGTGCTGTTTACCGTCGGCTGGTTTTCGCTGTTCCAGCTGGAATTTGATCTGACCGTGCTGGCGGCGGTGCTGGCGGTGATCGGCTACTCGGTCAACGACACCGTGGTGGTGCTGGACCGGATCCGCGAGAATTTCCGCAAACGGCGCAAGGGATCAGTGCTGGATATCATGAACCTTTCGATCAACGAAACCCTGTCGCGCACCACCATGACCAGCTTCGTGACCCTGCTGTCGGTGATCGTG
The DNA here is from genome assembly GCA_020890855.1 of Candidatus Contendibacter sp. Lineage (GTDB taxonomy): Bacteria > Pseudomonadota > Gammaproteobacteria > Competibacterales > Competibacteraceae > RXIV01. Next base: position 3,975 of record JAJHPN010000430.1, read on the forward strand.
ATGTACTTCTTCGGCGGCACGGTGATGCACGGCTTCTCGGTCGCCATGATCGTCGGCATTGTGGTCGGCACCTACTCGTCAATCTATATCGCCAGCGCCAGCGCCCTGTATCTGGGGATCAGCCGCGAAGACTTGTTGCCGCGCGCCAAGGAAATGGCGGACGATCAACCCTGATGATCCTCCAAAAAACGGAGGATCGTCTCTCCTCATTTCATGTGTTATCCCCGCATGATGCGCTATAGTTTTCATGGCTGGTTGGCGCACAGCGAACCCGATGGGTCGCTTGAAGTCCGCGCTTTTCCGCAACGGGACCCATTGCAATAGTAATAACGACTTTCATGCCGCAGGAGACCCGCATGAACATCAAAAAGGCGCTGGTGGTGGATGATTCCAGAGTTGCCGGCCTGACCTTGCGCAAGTTGCTGACCGAACGCGGCATCGAAGTCGATTCGGTCGGATCGGGTGAGGACTGCATCAAATATCTGGAAACCAAGAAACCCCAGATTATTTTTATGGACGTCATGATGCCGGGCATGGACGGCTTTGAGACTAACCGGACCATTACCGGGCGGAATCCGGACTGGACGCCAGTCATTATCATGTGCTCGGCCAATGCGACTGACGAGGACAAGCGGGACGCCAAGGACAGCGGTGCGGTCGGATTCCTCTCCAAACCGTATACGCCCGGCGAGCTGGATGAGGTGCTTAGCAAGGCCAGCGCCGGGGCGACTTCCATTTCCATGGAGACGCCAGCGGTCGCCACGCCGGTCGTTCCCAAACCGGTCCTGGTCGAAAAAACCCCACCGCCAACTCCGGTAAAACCGGTAGTCGAACCGCCAATCAGTGTCCCGGTCGTTAAAACGCCGGTGGTTCCTGGTCTTTCCATGACTGACGTTGAACAGATTGCCGAACGCGCCGCCTGGGCGGCGGCGGAAAAGGTTGCCCGCGATCTTGTTCAGGAACTGGTCCCCAACCTGGCGCGGGAAGCCGCCACCCAGGCTGCCCGCAGCATCTCCGAGGATTTGGGCCGGCGGGCGGCGCACGCCGCGGTGCGGGCGGCGCAGGAAGCCGCCAAGCAGGTCGCCACTGAAATCGCTCGCGGCACTGCCGAGCGCACTGCCCGCACCGCGGCGCAGGAAAGCGCCCGGGCCGTGGCCGAGGAGGCAGCCCGCGAAGTCAGCGAGGGCGTCTCGCAGCGCAATATCGCCCGGGGTCTGGAAATCAACCGGGACGAACTGCTCAAGGAAATTGAAAGCCAAGTACAGCGCCAGAGTCAGGAAGCCTTGACAATGGCGACCAGCGCCCCGGAATTCAAGCAGCAAATCATCCAGATGGTTCGGGGCGGCATCCAGCCGGTGATCGAAACCATCGCCCGCGAAGCCGCCGATCGCTCGGTCAGCCAGGCTACGGCCAATTTGGCGGCGCAAGGCGGCGGCGCAGGTCAGTCCCGCGCCACGACCGCGCTGATCGTCGCCTTCATCGCCATTCTGGTCGCTGCCTTCGCCATCGGGGGCTCCCTTCTCAAGTTGTTCTGATCGCGGTATCGACTCTTCTGCTGCGACGCCCGTCTGGCCTGTCCCCCGGACGGGCGTTTGCTTTTCACGCCTTTCAGTATCGATCACTCCCGGAGGCCGTTATGCGCCGCCATTC
>JAJHPN010000042.1 GCA_020890855.1 Candidatus Contendibacter sp.
GGCACCGCCGGCATGGCGCTTTCTACGCCAACGTAATAGGACTTGGCCGCGCCGCCGCGAATCCGCACCCCGCGTCCGCGTCGCACATGGCCGTAATAGGCCGCGCCCAGCGCCACCGCCAGATCAAGGTCAATGCCTTCCAGCAACCGGGCCGGCGGCGCATTTTCAGCCGCCAGCCAGCTATTTAGAATGTCCAGTGTCCGGTTGAGGAGCGACTGCGCCTTGAACACGCCGCCGTTGAACAGCACCGCCGTCGGATGCAGGAAACTGGCGTTGTCCGGCAAGCGGTGTTCAAATCCGACCAAATCGCGGGTCGCGCCGACCTGCCGGGCCAGAAACGCCGCCAGATGGCGCGTCACCGCCGGGTCCTGGGCATAGGGCAGACCGATCTTGGTCAGCGCGGCTCGCGCCCGGCCGGTTGGATGAGCCGAAACCTCGACCTGCGGGAAGAAGCCTTCGACCAGGGTGTTAGCGACTTCGGCGCGGGTTAGTTCGGTCCGCAAGGTGCCGCCGATCAGTTTGGAGCCGCGGCTCGGCACGACGACCGGCGCTGTGACCAACGCGGCGTCACTGAGCAGGGTTTCCTTGGCGTGGCGGCAACCGTGGGTCAATGCCTGCACCTGCCAGGGATCAAGGCTTGTTCCCTGTTCGGCCAGCTTGGCGCGAACCGCATGCGCCAGCGCCAGATCCATGTTATCGCCGCCGAGCAGGATGTGATCGCCGACCGCTACCCGCACCAGCTCCAGCGAACCGTCGCGTTCCGTGACCGCGATCAGCGAAAAGTCAGCGGTGCCGCCGCCAAGGTCGATCACCAGAATGATGTCTCCGACCCGGACCTGTTTCCGCCATGCGCCCCGCGCCGCCAAAATCCAGTGATACAGCGCCGCTTGTGGTTCTTCGAGCAACACCAGATGGCCGAGTCCAACCGCCGCCGCTGCTTCGGCAGTCAGCTCCCGCGCTGCTGGGTCGAAGGACGCCGGTACGGTTAGCACCACATCCTGTTCCGGCAGCGGGGCGTCGGGATGACGATGATCCCAGGCCGCCCGCAGGTGTTCCAGGTAGCGTATCGAAGCCTGCAATGGCGAGACCCGTTGCACTTCATCGGGCGCTTCGACCGGCAAAATAGCCGCCCGCCGATCCACGCCGGGATGACACAACCAGCTTTTGGCGCTGGCCGCCAGCCGGATCGGGGTGCGCCCGCCCATACTTCGAGCCAATTCGCCAACCACAAACGGCTGCGGTTGACCCCACGGCAAGGCGCGATCGTCGGGACGAAGCTCATCGGGATGCGGTAGATACAGGAATGACGGTAAAACCAGTCGTTCCTCAACTGAACCGGGCGCGGTCAATTGCGGGATGGGTTCAATACCGTCAACCACCTCGTCACCGTCGCTGGCGCTCAGATCGACCGCCGCCATCACGCAATGGGTGGTGCCGAGATCGATGCCGACGGCGTAGCGGGCCTGGCTCATAGCTCCACCTCCGCTGGCGCCAACACCCGGACATCGTGGCCCTCGGCGATTTTCGGCAGGGTGATCGCCGTTGCTCGCCAACCACGATGCATCAGCGTACCAGTGAATGGGGGCTGACCGACCACATTGCCGGTCAAACGCACGGCGGCGGCATCGAATCCGGCCGGCAGAGTCAGTCGCTCCCCTTCGGCTTCGATCCGCACCGGTTCCAGATGCAGATAATCACGGATGACCTTGCGACATCCTTCGTGGACGACCCGCGCCGCGCCGCCGATCTCAGCGTCGGAATAGGCGGCGACGTTCTCTTCAAGAAAATCCACAAAGCGCCCTTCCTGTTGTAACAGAGCCAATAATTGCAAGGCGGCGTCGGGCGCAGTCTCCCGCAGCGGCGGTTTAGGCGGCTCCACGACCGCCGGCGCGCCGTGTTCCTGCCGCAATAGATCGTTGGCGAAGCCGCGCTCGGCCAGAATCCGCCCGAAGGTCCGCAACGCGAGACTGAGGCGGGCAAAAAAACCCAGTGGTGAATCGTACATGCAACAAACTCCCATGAATCAGGCTAAACTTTCCAGTATCCTATCATGTGTCGGCGAGTCGCCGGCGCAGATAGCCCCGTCCCACCTTGGCCGAATTGGCTTATGATGAAGCAATGGCGGACATTGGTTTGGTCGGCTAAGTTTTCAGGGGTATAGCGACAAGGATCGCCCAGCGTTACCCAATCGGAAAAACCGCTGCATCATAAGACACGCAAGATGATTCCAGGAGTGGCAGCATGGCCCGCATATTGATTGTCGACGATTCGCCTACTCAGACCCTGAGTCTTTCCAAGATTCTCAAGAAACATGGACACGAAGTTCTGACCGCCAAGGATGGGGAGGAAGGCGTTGAGGTTGCCAAGAAGGAACTGCCGGATCTGGTGCTGATGGATGTGGTCATGCCGAAGATCAACGGTTTTCAGGCGACCCGGCAGATCACCAAGAATCCCTCCACCAGCCATATTCCAGTCATTATCGTGACCACCAAGGATCAGGAAACTGACCGGATCTGGGGCGCTCGCCAAGGCGCCAAGAGCTATGTCACCAAACCGGTCGAAGAAGACTTGTTGATGGATGCAGTCAACCAGCATCTGCCCAAAAAATAAGGCCAGCAGGCGGGTTTAAACCGCCTCTGCGACAGGGCCGCCTCATCTGAGTCCCTCTTTCGCTTGCGGAAGAGGGTTTTTTAATGGGCTGATTTTGACGGGTTATTGTCTGGTTCCGGTGGCCTGGGCCATCTTCGCCAGTAACGATCCTGCCTAAAGTGGCGGGAGAAGGTGTACGAGCCTAATGGTGGGTCAGAATTGAGTGCCGACCTTTGACGGTCAGCCGGTAGGGGGTGGCGACGCATCTGGCGGAATCACTGGAGTTGTTAGGTATTCTCACCTCGCCCGCTGATCCGTGGATTTTCGTGCTTTGACAGCCAATGATTCAAATGTCTGGAATTACGTCCGCCCAAACGAACGAACCCGGCAGGGCCGGGTTCGTTCCATCATTTCAATCCTGAACGTTTAGTCCATGGAGCGGATATTCGCTGCTTGCTTACCCTTAGGCCCGGTCGTCACGTCAAAGGAAACCTTCTGGTTTTCCTTGAGAGTTTTGAACCCTTGCCCCTGGATGGCCGAGAAATGCGCGAATAAATCCTCGCCACCGCCTTCCGGGGAGATGAAACCGAAACCCTTGGCTTCGTTAAACCATTTAACCGTACCAATCGACATTATTTAGATCTCAAAAAATTGCATTAACCAATGCTTGCTCGAAACGAACCAGCACCACCGGTTATTAAAAGATAGAGCAACCGCTCACGGATACAAGAATCAAAATGAAGGAACTGACAAGCCGAAGACCAACAGGAGGGGTTTACAGCGGACAAGCAGATAACCTACTTAGTAATCTTGTAACAGCCACTGTAGAGTAGAGCGCCAGAAAAAACAAGGGGCGCCTCGAAAAATCCTAATTCCACAGGATCAGTGATTACCGTCATCCCGCAATTCCTGATCCCGCATCATCAAAATAACGTCGGTTTGCCGCTCAGGAGTGCGAAGCCCAGCTCAATAAATCCGGGTGACGCACTGTAGTTCCCCGGCCTAAAGACCGAGGTTTCTCGCGGAACACTCTGATGAAATTCAGATCGCCTCACGCATCATTATTTCCCAGCACGACGCGCTGCCGTTGTCTGGCGAAATCCAGCAGCCGCCGGATCGGCATTGCGGCTCGTTCCCGAATCGCCGCGTTAATCGTGATTTCGTTATTCCCGTTTTCCAGCACCCGCGCCAGATTTTGTAACCCGTTCATCGCCATCCACGGACAATGGGCGCAACTGACACAGGTGGCGCCTTTGCCGACAATCGGCGCTTCCAGCAGGATTTTATCCGGGGCGGCCTGTTGCATCTTGTGGAACAGGCCGTTGTCGGTGGCGACGATGAACGTGCTGGCCGACAGTTCCCGCACCGCCTTGACCAGCGCCGTGGTCGAACCGACCAAATCAGCCTGAGCAATCACATCCAGCGGCGACTCCGGGTGAACCAGCACCAACGCCTCAGGATGCTCGACCCGCAACTGCTTGAGCCCGTCAGCCTTAAACGCCTCATGCACCACGCAGGCCCCGTTCCACAGCAGCATATCCACGCCGGTTTCGCGCTGCACATACGCGCCCAGATGCCGATCCGGCGCCCAAATCAGTTTCTCTCCCCGCTCGGCCAGATGGCGCACCAGGTCCAGGGCGATCCCGGAGGTCGCCACCCAGTCGGAACGGGCCTTCACCGCCGCGCTGGTATTGGCGTAAACCACTACGGTGCGGTCGGGATGCTGGTCGCAGAACGCAGTGAATTCATCCGCCGGGCAACCTAAATCCAGCGAACAATCGGCTGCTAAATCAGGCATCAGCACCCGCTTTTCGGGGTTAAGGATCTTGGCGGTTTCGCCCATGAACCGCACCCCGGCGACCACCAGAGTGCTGGATCGGCACTCGCTCCCGAACCGCGCCATGTCCAGCGAATCCGATACATAGCCGCCGGTCGCCTCGGCCAGCTCCTGCAACTCGGCGGCGGTGTAGTAATGGGCGACCAGCGTGGCGTCCTGTTCGGCCAGCAGGCGCTGAATCCGGTCAAACAACTCGGCCTTTTCAGCCGGCTCCAGCGCCTCGGCCACAGTCGGCGGCACCTGCGCCGGGGTCAGGCGGTAATCTTTCAGGGTCAGTTCGGCAGTCAATGCGCTCATGGCGGTTCTCCGGGGCGAGGCTATCCGTCTATTAGTTTTATTTTGACACTATTGCAGGTCAATAGTGAGCATTCTACCGGCGGATTTGGGCTAAAATCCGCCGTTCCATAACGACGAACCGGGGAAACAACGATGACCACCCAGCGGGAAACTGTGGTGCTGGTGCATGGCCTGTATGTGCATGGCCTGTGGATGTACTTGCTCGAATGCTGGCTGGAGCAGTCCGGCTATCGCACCGTGAATTTTTCCTACCCCAGCATGACCCGCACCCCGGCCGAGAATGCCGCTGACTTGCACGCCTTGCTGGAACATCAAGAGACGCCGGTGGTGCATTTTCTGGCGCACAGCATGGGCGGGCTGGTGGTGCGGCATCTGTTCCATAATTATCCCAAGCAGCGGCCGGGCCGGGTGGTGACGCTCGGCACCCCACACCAGGGCAGCTACGCCGCCCGGATGATGCATTACAGCGGTCTCGGTTTTTTTGTCGGCCAAGCGTTGGGTGAGGGACTGATGGGCGGCGCGCCGGCCTGGACTGCGCCCAATCAGATCGGCTCGATCGCCGGCACTCTGAACGTCGGGTTCAGTCTGTTATTTCCGGGAATGCCGGAGCCGGCTGACGGCATGATCGCGGTGGTTGAAACCCAGTTGCCGGGGATGACCGATCATCTCTGCCTGCCAGTGTCGCACATGCAGATGCTGGTGGATCCGACGACAGTGACGCAGGCCTGCGCGTTTTTCGCCACTGGCCGATTCCGGCATCCGCGTAGCGATGGCAAACTGCTAGACTAATCAATCAAGTATTAAAGTAAGAGGCTTGGCATGGCTGGACATAGCAAGTGGGCGAATATCCAACACCGGAAAAATACCCAGGACGCCAAACGCGGCAAACTGT
>JAJHPN010000277.1 GCA_020890855.1 Candidatus Contendibacter sp.
ACGCCGCACGGTGAGTTGAGGCGAGGGCATGGCGAGTTCCACCGGGCTGCGCCGCCTGCTGCTGACCCTGACTGCGCTGACGCTGATCCTGGTTCCGGCGCTGTATCTGGTTTACGCTGATTACCGCACCTTTCTCGTCACGCCGCTGGGGGTTCCGCCCGGTGGTCTGACCCTCGAAGTCAAGCCGGGGATGGGGATCGGCGCCATCGCCCGGGAACTGCGGCGGCAACCCGGTCTGGTGCGCTCGACCGTCTATCTTGAAGCCTGCGCCCGGTTCAACGGGCTGGCTCCCCGGCTCAAAGCAGGTGAGTATGCGCTGGTTTCCGGAACCACTCCCCGCAGCCTGCTTGATCAGATCGTCGCTGGCCGGGTCATTCAGCACCCGCTGACGGTGGTGGAAGGCTGGACCTTCCGGCAACTGCGTCAGGCGCTGGCGGCGCATCCTAAGCTTGCCCACACCCTGCAAGACCTGGATGATGCAGCGATCATGACCCGACTCGGACGACCTGGCGTTCATCCCGAAGGGCGGTTCCTCCCCGACACTTACTACTTTCCCGCGGGAACCAGCGATATCGCGTTTCTCCACCGGGCGCTAACCGCGATGGACCAGCGACTGGCGGCGATCTGGGCGCAGCGCAGCGCTGGATTGCCGCTACGTGATCCCGATCAGGCGCTGATTCTGGCTTCGATCATCGAGAAGGAAACCGGGCAGGCGGCGGAGCGGGCGCAAATCGCCGGCGTCTTTATCCGGCGCTTACAACGGAACATGCCGCTGCAAACCGATCCCACCGTGATTTATGGCCTGGGCGCGGCGTTTGATGGCGATCTGCGCCGGCAAGACCTTCTCACCGATACGCCCTATAACACCTATACCCGCAAAGGCTTGCCGCCAACGCCGATTGCCCTGCCCGGCGCTGAATCGCTGACGGCTGCGGTTCAGCCGGCGCTCGGCGATGCGCTGTATTTCGTCGCCAATGGCGCTGGCGGGCATGTGTTCTCGGCGACGCTGGAAGAACATAACCAGGCGGTTAAACAGCATCAGTGGCAAGGAAGATAAAATCCGGCTCGCTTGAGACTGAATAAGAATTAACTGTTTGATTTATATATGGTTAATCCGTGTTCTCGTCGGATTTTTGTTTACCAAACCAACTTCCATTCGGTTCCATCGATAAATTTTTCTGGAAAATCAATGAAAAATTCCTCGACAGTCTCTCAAACCCTGCGGCGCAAACCGCGTTCCAGATCAGCCTGCACATCCGCTACATCCTCCAGCCCCACCGAAATCCGCACCAGACCCTCGCCAATGTCGGCCCGCTCCCGCTCGGCTGGCGTCAATCGGCCGTGAGTGGTGGTGGCGGGATGGGTGATCGTGGTCTTGGCGTCGCCCAGATTGGCGGTGATCGAGATCAGCCGGGTGTGATCAATCAGCATCCAGGCGGCTTCCCGCCCGCCGCGCAGTTCAAAGGAAACAATGCCGCCAAACCCGCTCTGTTGTCGTTGCGCCAACTCATGCTGCGGGTGTGAGGGCAGACCCGGATAGTAAACCCGCTCGATGGCCGGCTGCGCCTCCAGCCATTGCGCCAGTTGCAAAGCTGCTGCGCTGTGCGCCCGCATCCGCAGTTGTAGCGTTTCCAGTCCCTTGAGAAATACCCAGGCGTTGAACGGACTCATGGTCGGTCCGGCGGTGCGCAGAAAACCGTAAATATCCACGCCAACCCGTTGTTGATCCCCCACCACGGCCCCGCCCACACAGCGGCCCTGTCCGTCCAGATATTTAGTGGCGGAATGAATGATCAAATCAGCCCCCAGTTTAAGCGGCTGTTGCAGGGCGGGCGTGCAAAAGCAGTTGTCCACCACCAATAAAACGCCGTGGGCATGGGCCACATCGGCCAACGCCTGAATGTCCGCCAGCTCCATCAGCGGATTGGACGGCGTTTCCACATAGAACAGCCGGGTTTCAGGACGAATCGCCGCCGCCCAGGCGGCGGGATCGGACAATTGGACGTAACTGGTGGCGATTCCAAACTTGCTCAGATAATGGGTGAACAGCGAGATGGTGCTGCCAAAGATGCTGTTGGCCGAGACGATATGATCGCCGCTTTTCAACAGCGCCATGCAGGTCGCCAGGATCGCCGCCATTCCGGAGGCGGTGGCGATGCCGCTCGCGCCGCCCTCCAGCGCCGCCAGCCGCTCCTGAAACACCCGCACCGTCGGATTGGTGAAGCGGGAATAGATGTTGCCGGGGGTTGCGCCGCTGAATCGGGCTGCGGCTTCGCCAGCGCTGGCGAAGACATAGCTGGACGTGGCGAAAATTGGCTCGGCGTGTTCCCCCTCAAAGGTGCGAACCTGGCCGGCTCGCACCGCGAGGCTGGAAAAACCCAGTTCGGGCGCGTCATCAGTGGAAGGCATGGGAACTCGCAAGCATGGCGCTCAGTCGTGGTTGTGCAGATCGATGATGGCGTTGTTGTGCAGATCAATGATGGCGTTGGCGGCGCTGTCGTTGGCGCTCTTGATCGCATCGGCGCGTTCCTGGGCCAGACGCTCCAGATACGCCCGATCAATATCGCCGGTCACGTACTCGCCAGTAAAACAGGACGCATCAAAGCGCTGGAGGGCCGGATTGCCGCGGCGCACCGCCTCTTCCAGATCGCTCAAATCCTGGAAAATCAAATAATCCGCGCCGATGGCCTCAGCAATTTCTGCTTCGGAACGGCCATGCGCGATCAACTCGTGCGCGGCCGGCATATCAATTCCGTAGACGTTCGGATAGCGCACCGGCGGCGCCGCCGAGGCGAAATAGACCTTGCGGGCGCCAGCGTCGCGAGCCATACGGATAATTTCTTCCGAGGTGGTGCCGCGCACGATGGAATCATCCACCAGCAGCACGCTCTTGCCCCGGAACTCCAGATCGATCGCGTTCAGTTTCTGCCGCACGGATTTCTTGCGGATTTTCTGCCCCGGCATGATGAAGGTGCGGGCGATATAACGGTTCTTGATGAAGCCTTCCCGGTATTTGATCCCCAGGATCGAAGCCATTTGCAGCGCGGCGGTGCGGCTGGTGTCGGGGATCGGGATCACCACCTCGATATCCTGATCCGGCCAGACCCGCAGAATCTTCTCGGCCAGATACTCGCCCATCCGCAACCGGGCCTTATGCACCGACACCTGATCCATGATGGAATCCGGCCGGGCCAGATAGACGAACTCGAAGATGCAGGGCGAGTAGAGGGGATGCTCGGCGCACTGGCGGGTGTGCATCCGTCCGTTCATATCGAACAGCACCGCCTCGCCCGGCGCGATATCGCGGATCCGTTCAAAGTCCAGCGCATCGAGCGCGACGCTCTCGGACGCCGCCATGTACTCCATGCCGCGTTCGGTTTCACGGCGGCCAAATACCAGCGGCCGAATCCCGTGCGGATCGCGGAACGCCACCAGCCCGACCCCGACGATCAGCACCACCGCGGCGTAAGCGCCCCGCACCCGCCGATGCACCGCCGCCACCGCCGCGAAGATGTCATCCGCGTCCACCGCCAGCCGGCTACGCTGCTGCAACTCGTGGGCGAATACGTTGAGCAGGATTTCCGAATCGGAACGGGTATTGATATGGCGCAGGTCGGCGCGGAACAGTTCGTCCTTGAGCTGGGCGGCATTGGTCAGGTTGCCGTTGTGGGCCAGAGTGATGCCAAACGGGGAATTGACGTAGAACGGCTGGGCCTCGGCGGAATCAGAGCTGCCGGCGGTTGGATAGCGCACATGGCCGATGCCGATGTCGCCATGCAGGTTCCGCATATGGCGAGTGCGAATCACGTCACGCACCAGGCCATTGTCCTTGCGCAGGAACAGCCGGCCGCGATCGCAGGTCACGATGCCTGCGGCGTCCTGGCCCCGGTGCTGCAATACGGTCAGGCCGTCGAACAGGCTTTGATTGACCGGACTGCGCCCGGCAATGCCGATAATTCCGCACATGGGCCGAACCCTCCGCGAACAGCGATCTCAGGGGAAGCGAATATTTTGGGCCAGTTCTGGCGGCAGGAGGCCTTGCAGCCAGATGGCGCCTTCCTGGAAATGGCGTAGCAACAGCGCCTGTTGCCACCACGGGTCGCGGGGCAACGGCGTTAATCCCGCCGCCAGCACCAGCAGCACGATCACCACTGCGCCCCGCACGAAGCCAAACCCCATGCCCAGTATCCGATCTGTGCCCGTGAGGCCGGTGTAATCGACCAGATAGGAGGCCAGGATGCCAATCAGCCCGCCGATTAGCAGGGTGGCGAGAAACAGGCCGCCAAACGCGGCGGCGATCCGCAATGAGGGAATGTCGATGTAAGGAACGAGATGCGCGGCGCCATCCTCGGAAAACAGGTAGGCGATGGCAAAGGCGGCGATCCAGGTCGCCAGCGAGATGACCTCACGCAACAACCCGCGCCAGAGGCCAACCAGCATGGATAAGGCGATGACGATGACGATGAAGTAATCCGCCCAGTTCATGATGGGTTGCCGCGTCCCGCCCTGATTCGTGGTTTGCCTATGCCGACGCGCCCGGCGCCTGCGGATTGAAACATAACATCCTAGCAGAAAGAACCGTTGGCTTAAATGACGCGGGGATTGGCGCTCAACGCCACACTCGCACCTGATACATCGGTCGGCCATTGGCCATGATTCGTTCCACCCCGGCCCGAACATTCTGACTACGGTAGTAGTCACGCAGGGCATAGGCGTTTTCCTGGAGGGCGTAGCTGCCGACCACTGCGCCACCGCTGGGCGGAGGAGTGGTTGACGCAGCGGACTCCGAACGGAGTGGAGCCGCCGGCGCAGGAGCAGATCGCGGTGCAGGTTCAGCACGGGAAACCAGCTCGATTTTAGGCAGCGCCGCAGGCGGTTTCGACCGGGCAGCCTCGGAGACAGGAGTTTCGGTCCGGGCGGGCGCAGTTTCGGCCTGTGCAGTGCGGCGGGCCGCTTCGGCGCGGGCCGTTTCGGCGCGGGCCATTTCTGCTTGAGCCGACTTCTGAACCACTTCGGCCTGAGCGGCCTTGCGCGCAGTATCGGCGCGAGCCGCTTCTCGCCGGGCGGCTTCGGCGGCGCGAGCCGTTTCAGTTTGCGTCGCGGTGTTTTCGCCAGGTCCGGAACGGGCGGGAGTTAGTTGGGCCTGGGCAGCTTCCAGGCGCGTTGCTTCAGCTTTAGCGGCGGTGCTGCGCTCCGCCTCAGCTTTGGCGCGAGCCTTGGCGGCTTCAGCTTGGGCGGCGCGCCGCGCAGCTTCGGCTCTGGCTCTGGCGGCGGCGATGCGCTCCGCCTCGGCCTTGGCTCTGGCTTCCTGGGCGGCTTTGAGGCGGACGGCTTCTTCCTGGGCAACGACCTGCGCCGGGGATTGACCGGGATCAGGTCGAGCGGCAGGCGATGCTGGTTCGGGCAACGCTGGAGCGGTTACGACCACCGGGGTTGCTGCAACCGGTGGCGGGGTGATGGCCGACGGTGGGGGTTGGACCGGCGGCGGGGGTTGGGAAGAGAAGGTCAAAGTCGGGGGTTCAGGCGTCCGATC
>JAJHPN010000370.1 GCA_020890855.1 Candidatus Contendibacter sp.
TGCCGAGCGGGCGTACATATCACATATTCCGTCGATACTGCCCACCGACCTCAAACAGCGCCGTCGTAATCTGGCCCAGCGAACAGCAGCGCACCGCATCCACCAGCACCGCAAACAGGTTTTCGTTGGCGATGGCCGCCTGTTTCAATCGCGCCAGCAAAACCCCACTCTGCTGACCATTCCGCTCCTGGAATTCCCGCAGGCGCCGTAATTGACTCTGTTTCTCTTCCTCGGTAGATCGCGCCAGCTCCACTGTGACTTGCCCATGCGCAGCGTTAGGATTGCGGAAGGTGTTGACGCCGACAATCGGCAAGGAACCATCATGCTTGCGGGTTTCGTAATACAGCGACTCTTCCTGAATCTTGCCGCGCTGATAACCAGTCTCCATAGCGCCTAAAACCCCGCCGCGTTCGCTGATCCGCTCAAACTCCTTCAACACCGCTTCTTCGACCAAATCAGTCAATTCATCAATGATGAACGCGCCCTGATTAGGGTTTTCATTCTTGGCCAAGCCCCATTCCTTGTTGATGATCAATTGCACCGCCATCGCTCGCCGCACCGATTCCTCGGTTGGAGTGGTGATCGCCTCGTCATAGGCGTTGGTGTGCAGCGAATTGCAATTATCGTAAATGGCGATCAATGCCTGCAAGGTGGTGCGGATGTCGTTGAAATCCATTTCCTGGGCGTGCAAGGAGCGGCCAGAAGTCTGAATGTGGTATTTCAACTTCTGACTGCGCTCATTGGCCCCGTATTTGTAGCGCATCGCAGTGGCCCAAATTCGCCGCGCCACCCGGCCCATGACCGAGTATTCCGGGTCCATGCCATTACTGAAGAAAAACGACAGATTCTGGGCGAAATCGTCAATGTGCATCCCTCGCGCCAGATAGGTTTCAACATAGGTAAATCCATTGGCCAGGGTGAACGCCAGTTGCGAAATCGGATTCGCCCCGGCTTCGGCGATGTGATAGCCGGAGATCGACACCGAATAGAAGTTGCGGACGGCGTGATGGACAAAGTATTCCTGAATGTCGCCCATCATTTTCAGCGCAAATTCGGTGGAGAAAATGCAGGTGTTCTGACCTTGATCTTCCTTGAGAATATCGGCCTGCACCGTGCCGCGCACATTCTCCAGGGTCCATTCCTTGATCTTTTCAATTTCGTCATCAGTCGGCGGGCGGTGATTGTCGCGCTCGAATTTTTCAATCTGCTGATCAAAGGCGGTATTGAAAAACATCGCCAGAATCATCGGCGCCGGGCCATTGATGGTCATCGACACTGAAGTGGTCGGACAACATAGATCAAAGCCGGAATACAGCACTTTCAAGTCATCCAGCGTGGCGATGGAAACGCCGGAATTGCCGATTTTGCCGTAAATATCCGGGCGTTCATCGGGATCGCAACCGTACAGCGTCACTGAATCAAAGGCGGTAGACAGCCGGGTGGCCTCGGCGTGTTCAGACAGCTTTTTAAAACGGCGATTGGTGCGGAATGGGTCGCCTTCGCCGGCAAACATGCGGGTTGGATCTTCATTCTCACGCTTGAAGGCAAACACGCCGGCAGTATAAGGGAAGCTGCCGGGGAGATTTTCCAGCATCATCCAGCGCAGTAATTCACCATGTTCTTCAAAGCGGGGCAAGGCGACTTTGGAAATGCGGGTGCCAGACAGGGAACGGCTGGTAATCTGGCTCCGCACTTCCTTGTCGCGGATTTTAACGACATATTCATCACCGCTATAACTCTCTTTCACTTGCGGCCACATTTCGACCAGTTTGCGGGCGTGAGGATCGATCTGCAATTCCGTTTTTTCCAACAACAGCTGTAGATCAGCCGCCGGTTTACCCTCCGCTTCCAGTAATGCCTTAACCGCATTTAACTGCTGACGACGGCGCATCAGTTTGACCTGCTCATTGACCTGTTTATGGTAGCCCCGCACGGTATCAGCAATTTCGGCCAGATAGCGGGCGCGGGCCGCTGGGACAATGACGGTTTTAGCTGTAGTGGCTTTATTCTCCACCTTGGGCAAGCGACCCGGCGGCAACTCCAGCCCTTTGTCGCGCAGCAGTCCCGTTAAACCCTGATACAGCGCGGTGACGCCATCATCATTAAAGCGGGCGGCAATGGTGCCATAGACCGGCATCTCGTCCGGCGCCTGACTAAAGGCCTTATGATTGCGCTGCACTTGTTTCCGCACATCGCGTAAGGCGTCTTCCGCGCCTTTCCGATCAAACTTGTTAATCGCCACCGCATCGGCGAAATCAAGCATGTCGATCTTTTCCAATTGTGATGCCGCGCCAAATTCCGGGGTCATCACATACAGTGAGCGATCTACCAGTGGCACAATCGCGGCGTCGCCCTGGCCAATCCCGGAAGTTTCGACAATTAATAGATCGAAGCCGGCCAGTTTGCAGGCGGCCAGAATGTCGTTGAGGGTTTCCGGCACTTCACTGCCGGCGGCGCGGGTCGCCAGCGAGCGCATATACAGATTGGGCCCACCAATAGCGTTCATCCGGATCCGGTCGCCTAATAGCGCTCCACCGGTCTTGCGCCGCGATGGATCAGCGGCAATCACCGCGATCTTGAGCCGGTCATCCTGATCCAGCCGGAAGCGGCGCACCAGCTCATCGGTTAGCGACGACTTGCCGGAGCCGCCGGTGCCGGTAATACCCAGCACCGGAACGGTGCGGGTTTTGGCCTGACTGAGCAGTTGCTGACGGAGCTCCGGGGCGACGGTGCGATTCTCCAGCGCCGTGATCAGCCGGGACAAGGCCCGCGTTCCACCCGCCTGCAATTCGTCCAGCGTCCTGGGCGCGTACTGACCGGGATCGACGTCGCACACGGTCAGGATATGGTCAATCATCCCCTGCAAGCCCATCGCCTGACCGTCTTCGGGGGAGAAAATGCGGGTGACGCCATACTCGTGCAGCTCGCGGATTTCGTCCGGGACGATCACCCCGCCGCCACCGCCGAACACCTTGATGTTATCGCCGCCGCGCTCACGCAGCAGATCGATCATGTACTTGAAGAACTCGACATGGCCGCCCTGATAGGAACTGATCGCGATGCCTTGGGCGTCTTCCTCCAGGGCGGCGGTCACGATGTCCTCGACCGAGCGGTTATGACCGAGATGGATGACCTCCGCGCCGCTGGCCTGGAGAATTCGGCGCATGATGTTGATCGAAGCGTCGTGACCGTCAAACAGACTGGCGGCGGTGACAAAGCGGATTTTGTGCTGGAACCGACTGTGTTCAAAATTGACGACGGCGGAGCGGAGCGGACTGACGACGGCAGACATGATCAGGATTCTCCTTACGGTTGTTATGAGTGAATAATACGCCGTTGCCGTGTGATAGGGAGTGCCGAGCGAGATGGAAGATATTGAATCCAGTGAATGGTAATAAGCCCATGACCCTGCCTCCCCGCACTCTCCGCTTCCTGCCGATCGTCGCATTGACGCTGATCGCTTTATCGATCGCGGTTTCTTTCAGGCCGCGCCTGCCGCCGGTTCCGCTCAATCACAGCGCCTATATCTGGCAACGGGAATGGACCGACGGACTGCGAGAAGCCATGCAGCGGAATCAAGCGTTCATTGCGGAATGGGCGGTGCTGGCGGCGGAGGTTGAATTTCGCGCCAATGCTGCGCCGCAAGTGGCGCGTGCGCTGCCCGACTATGCCGCGCTGCGCGACTCTGGGCGACCGATCAGTTTCGCCATTCGGATTGCGCCTTATCCCGGCCCCTTTGACCGCCACCGCCCGGAAACCGGATTTGTGCTCCAACTGGCCCGTGAGACTTTACAAAATGCCCGGCGATACGGCATTGAACCGGCCGCCTTGCATCTGGATTTTGACGCCGCGACCCGGCAACTGGACGGTTATCGGCACTGGCTGGAGGCGCTGCGCGAAGCGATTGCGCCGACCCCGCTGGTGTTGACGGCGCTGCCGACCTGGCTGAACAGTCCCGCTTTCGCCCGGTTGGCCCCAGCCGCTGACCGTTATGTGCTGCAAGTCCATTCCTGGGCGGTGCCCAAAACGCCTGATCAACCGTTTACGCTCTGCGATCCGGAACAGGCCAAACGGGCCATTATCAAAGCCGCCCGGCTGAACCGACCGTTTCAAGTCGCATTACCGACTTATGGTTATCGCGCCTGGTTTGACGGCCAGAACAGGTTGCTCGGCCTGTCCGCCGAAGGACCGGCGTTGACCGCCGCCGGCAATACCCAGGTCCGTGAAGTCCGCGCCGATCCGGTCGAAATGGCCGGGTTGGTGAACTGGCTGCAAAACCGCCGGTTTGCCGCGTTGCGCGGGGTCATCTGGTACCGCTTGCCCCTGCCGGAAGACCGGCTAAGCTGGAATGAACGAACCTGGCAAAGCGTGATGCGCGGCCAGCCGCCTGCCGCAATAACCAGACTGAAGCTGGAGCAAACCGCTGACGGGCTGGTGGACGTTGTCTTGCAGGCCAATGGCGCCGCCGACAGTGTGCTGGATCACCCGGTGCGGCTGGACTGGCGGCAAGCCCGGTTCATCGCCGCTGATGGGCTGGCCGGGTTCACCGTTAGCCGTATTGCACCAAACAGGCTGCGCCTCCAGCCGCCCGCTCAGGAATTGCCGCGTCTTGCCCCCGGTCAGCAACTTCTCATCGGCTGGCTACGTTTCAACCAACCGCCGGAGATTTCAGCCCATGTCGACACCCCGCTCGCTCGTTAGCGCCCTGATCGGCGCACTGACGCTCGCCGCTCCGTTGCAATCGGTCAATGCCTGCGGTCCGTTTTTGCCCAGCCGCATCCTGATTGAAAAGGACAGCGCTTTTCTCGCTCTGCCTTATTCAACTTTTGCTTACGAGGCCAGGCGGGTTCCTGCCCCGTATCCACCGTCATTTCACGCCGTTGCGCCGCCGGTGAGCGACAGCGACACCTTGGGAAGCGCTCAAGCCAAGCAAACTGAGGCTATTGATCTTGACGAACTCGGCAAGGCGCTGGAAATCATGCAGCCCGATCCGGTCCAGCGGCAGAAAATCCTGGCCGAGTACACCGCGGTGCGGCAGGCGCTGACCGTCCACGCCCAACAGATGGTGGCGTGGAAGGAACAACTTTGGAGTGGAATACCCGACGAAAAGCCGCCGTCGCAACCCGCGCCCGCGCCGACGCTGGCCGTTCCCGAGGGTTTGCCCGGCGAGTTTGCTGATTATCTGCGCGGCGCCATTGCGTATCGGCAGAACCAGCCGGAGGCAGCCCGGCAAGCGTGGCAAGCACTGTTGCAACGACCTGCCGACCAGCGCCGCAACCGCTCGACCTGGGCGGCGTATATGATCGGGCGCAGCTATTTGACCGAGAATCCGGCGGAAGCCCGACGCTGGTTCCAGCAAACCCGCGAATTGACGAAAGAGGGTCATGCCGACCGACTTGGTCTGGCTGCCGCAAGTTTAAGCTGGGACGCGCAGATCGACCTCCAGCAAGAGCAGTACGCTCCGGCGCTGGAAGCCTTCCGGGCGCAACTGGAGGCGGGCGATCCTTCCGCCCCTACTTCGCTGCTGCTGGCTGCCCGGCGCACCGTAGGCAAGGCCAACCCGGAGGCTCGCGCTGCATGCGCCAAAAACCCTACCGCGCGCCGCTTGGTCACGGCCTATCTGCTGTCAGCCAGTTTGCTCAAGGACAGTCCGGATACCAATTCGGTATGGCTGGACAGCTTTAATGCAATCGACGCACCGGTGGAAGAAGCCGACCGACTGGCTTGGGCGGCCTATCAAATCGGCCATTTCGACCTGGCGCGGAGCTGGCTGGCGAAAGCGCCTGCCCAAGCGCCCATTGCCCAATGGCTGCGCGCCAAGCTGCTGTTACGCGACGGCAAGGTGACCGAAGCGCTGCCACTGATTGCCGAAGTAGCGATTCATTTCCCCCGTGACCGGGGTTTCGTGATTAGCGGCGATAACGTGGGGGAACTGGATGACGATATCTTTGACGCCCGCCGCGCTCATGCCGAAATTGGCGCGTTGCAACTGGGGCGTGGCGAATACATCGCCGCACTCGATGCGCTGTTGCAAAGCGTCGGCGGCGCCGACGATCATCCCGGCTCTTCCGATAACACGGATTACATGGATCCTGACCGCCACTGGCCCGACGCCGCTTATGTCGCTGAACAGGTGCTAGCGCTCTCCGAATTGAAAGCGTTCGTCGATCAGCGCTGGCCAAATCTGGTCCCGCCGCTCGCCGAGGGCAAACCGCTGGGGGTGGGCGCCAAAATGCGCTATCTGCTGGCCCGGCGGCTGGCCCGACAGGGAATGCTGGACGCCGCCTCACTTTATTATCCCGCTGATCAACAGGATAATTTTCACCGTTATACGGAGGCGCTGCGGCGTGGCAACAGTCCAAACATTCCCGGCCCGCAACGCGCCGAGGCGTTATGGGCGGCCGCACAACAGGTGCGTGAACAGGGTTTGCAATTGCTGGGGACAGAAAGCGATCCCGATTGGGCGAGCGAGGATG
Source organism: Candidatus Contendibacter sp. (assembly GCA_020890855.1). Taxonomy (GTDB): domain Bacteria; phylum Pseudomonadota; class Gammaproteobacteria; order Competibacterales; family Competibacteraceae; genus RXIV01. Next base: position 6,477 of record JAJHPN010000370.1, read on the forward strand.
GCAGCTTTGATCTGGGAACCACCACGGCTGATCGCCCGAAGGAAGGCGTCAATCGCGCCGCGCCGGATGAATTGCGACGCGCCGCCAGCAATCGCCCGACCCCGGATCGGCGGTTCCATTACCGGTTTCGCGCCGCTGATCTAGCCTGGAAAGCCGCCCAATTGATGCCCGACCAGTCGGACCAAACTGCGTTGGCGCTGGCTTCGGGCGGTAACTGGATCAAGAACCACGATCCCAAGGGCGCGGACCGGTTCTACAAGGCGCTGGTGCAACGTTGCGGTAAAACCCGTCTGGGCAAACAGGCCAGCGCCAAACACTGGCTGCCGGACCTGACTCCGCCACCGGCCAAGTAAATCCCCGTGTAAAACCTGTCTGCTGGCATAGTCTTAACAATCTGATTTTAAGTGATAAATTTTTGTACGGTCTCCAGGCGGATCGACGACACTCACCGGCTGATCTATCAGGCAACCGACGACGAATGGGTCATCATCGCTTGCCGCTTTCACTTATGACGGCTAACTGGCGGCCTATCCCGCTAGCGGGCGGAGGCGCGCGGTTCATTCAGTCGACTCATTCAGCAGCGTCCGCATGACGTTCACCACCCGCGCCATCGCCGCATCGGTCGGCGTTTCCCGCCCGACCATGTAGCTCATCAGCAACGGATCCTGCACTTCCAGCAAGTCTGCAAACGCCTGTTGTTCCGCCGCCGATGCCGTCGGGTAATGCCGATCCAGATAACTCAACGTCAGTAAATCCAGTTCTTTCATGCCTCGCCGACAGCGCCAGCGCAATTTGCCCAGATGTTCATCCACGATTCGCGTCTCCAGTAAACAAAACCCCTCACCCGTCAGCGGGGAAAGGGGTAGGGATCAAGACTCCCCCTCGCCCACTTGCAGGCGAAGGGTGGGAGGCGAGAGCGACAGGATTACCGCCGCTCCACCATCAGCTTCTTGATTTCCGCAATCGCCTTGGCGGGATTGAGGCTCTTTGGGCAGGTCTTGGTGCAGTTCATGATGGTGTGGCAACGATAAAGCCGGAACGGGTCTTCCAGATCATCGAGCCGTTCGCCGGTGAACTCGTCGCGGCTGTCCACGATCCAGCGGTACGCCTGCAACAGGATCGATGGGCCAAGATACCGTTCGCCATTCCACCAGTAACTCGGGCAACTGGTCGAGCAGCAGGCGCACAGGATGCACTCGTACAGCCCATCCAGCTTGGCGCGGTCTTCCTTGGATTGCAGCCTCTCGCGTTCCGGCGGCGGCGTGGCCGATTGCAGCCACGGCTTGATCGAGGCGTACTGGGCATAGAAGTGGGTCAAATCCGGCACCAGGTCCTTGACCACCGCCATGTGCGGCAACGGATAGATCTTGACCTCGCCGGCCACATCGCCAATCGCCTTGGTGCAAGCCAGGGTGTTGGTGCCGTCGATGTTCATCGCGCACGACCCGCACACGCCCTCGCGGCACGAGCGCCGGAAGGCCAGGGTCGGATCGACCTCATTTTTAATCTTGAGTAGCGCGTCCAGGATCATCGGTCCACAAGCGGCCAGATCGACCTCGTAGGTGTCCATGCGCGGGTTTTCGCCGCTGTCCGGATCCCAGCGGTAAATCTGGAAGCGCCTGACGTTCTTGGCGCCAGCCCCGGCATAGTAGGTCTTGCCCTTGCCGATTACGGAATTGGGCGGAAGATTGAATTGAGCCATTAGCGTCTTCCTTCTCTCAGTAAGTGCGCTTCTTGGGCGGAATGTAGTCCACCTCATTGGTCAGCGTGTAGGTATGGACCGGGCGATAGTCGATGGTGACTTCGCTCTTCGGCCCCAGCCACGCCAGGGTGTGCTTCATCCAACCTTCATCATCGCGATCCGGATAATCTTCGCGGGCATGCGCGCCGCGACTTTCCGGTCGGTTGATCGCCGACTTGATCGAGACCATCGCGCAGCCGAGCAGATTGTCCAGTTCCAGGGTTTCCACCAGATCGGAGTTCCAGACCAGACTGCGGTCGGTGACGCCAATGTGGTCAAAACCAGCATGGACTTCTTCGAGCAGCTTGATCCCTTCAGCCATTGACTCGCCGGTGCGGAATACCGCTGCGTGATTCTGCATGGTGCGCTGCATCCGCATCCGCAGGCCGGCGGTCGGGTTTTCGCCCTTGGCGTTGCGCAGGCCGTCGAAGCGGGCCAGGATTTTATCGACCGCTGGTTGCGGCGTGGCCGGATGGGCGCTGTTGGGCCGAACCAATTCGGCGCAGCGGATAGCGGCGGCGCGGCCAAACACCACGATATCGAGCAGCGAGTTGGAGCCGAGCCGGTTGGCGCCATGCACCGAGACGCAAGCGGCTTCGCCAATCGCCATCAGGCCGGGAATGACGGTGTCGGGATTGCCATCCTTGAGGACGACTACTTCGCCATGATAGTTGGTGGGAATGCCGCCCATGTTGTAATGCACGGTCGGCAGCACCGGCGCCGGTTCCTTAGTCACGTCCACCCCGGCGAAAATCCGGGCGGTTTCGGCAATGCCGGGCAGCCGCTCATTGATCACGTCCGCACCCAGGTGTTCCAGGTGCAAATAAATGTGATCCTTATGCTCGCCGACCCCGCGCCCTTCACGGATTTCGATGGTCATCGATCGGCTGACCACGTCGCGGGACGCCAAATCTTTGGCGTTCGGCGCGTAGCGCTCCATGAACCGATCCCCGTTGGAATTGGTCAGGTAGCCGCCTTCGCCGCGACAGCCTTCGGTCATCAGACAGCCGGAACCGTAGATGCCGGTGGGATGGAACTGAGTGAATTCCATATCCTGCAACGGCAGGCCCGCCCGCAACACCATGCCGTTGCCATCGCCGGTGCAGGTATGAGCGGAAGTCGCCGAGAAGTAGGAGCGGCCATAACCGCCAGTCGCCAGCACGGTCTGATGAGCGCGGAACAGGTGCAGCGTACCTTCGGCCAGATCCCAGGCCACGACGCCGCGGCAGGCGCCGCTGTCGTCCATGATCAAGTCGAGCGCGAAATATTCGATAAAGAATTCGGCGTCATGGCGCAGCGCCTGCTGATACAGGGTATGCAGAATAGCGTGACCAGTGCGATCGGCGGCGGCGCAGGTGCGCTGGGCGGTGCCTTCGCCGTAGTTGGTGGTCATCCCGCCGAATGGACGCTGGTAAATCTTGCCTTCCTCGGTGCGCGAAAACGGGACGCCGTAATGTTCCAGTTCAATGACTGCCGGCATCGCCTCGCGGCACATATATTCAATCGCGTCCTGATCGCCGAGCCAGTCAGACCCTTTGACCGTGTCATACATGTGCCACTGCCACAGGTCCTGGCCCATGTTGCCGAGCGCCGCCGACATCCCGCCTTGCGCGGCGACGGTGTGGCTGCGGGTGGGGAATACTTTGGTCAGGCAGGCGGTTTTCAGCCCTTTTTGCGCCATGCCGAATGTGGCCCGCAATCCGGCGCCACCGGCCCCGACCACCACGACATCATAATTATGTTCAATCAGTTGATATGCGTTGGACATGAAACCTCAGCCTCCCAGTGCGACCTTGAGTACGGCGATGACGGAAATGGCGCCCAGCACGAACAACACAAATTGGGTCACCAGCAGCGCGGCGACCTTGGCCCCTTCAGGACGGACATAGTCTTCATAGATGACCTGCATACCGAGACTGGCGTGATAGAAGGTGGCGACCAGCAGGGTCGCCATCAGTCCGGCCCGGATCGGATTGCTCAGCCATTGCTGAAACGCAGCGTAATCGGCGTGGGAGATGGAGAGCAGGGAAATAACGAACCACAGAGTCAACGGGATCAGGATAACGGCGGTCACACGCTGCAACCACCAGTGATGAGTGCCGTCTTTGGCGGCGCCCAGACCGCGAACGCGGGCGAGCGGAGTGCGGATGCTCATGGATTATGCTCCTCAGGGCGCGGCGATTAGCCAGCACAGGAAGGTCAGGATGATGGACGACCACACCACCCACCAGCCGGATTTGGTCGCCTGCTCCAGTTCAAAGCCGTAGCCGGCATCCCAGAACAGGTGGCGAATGCCGTTGGCCAGGTGATAGAACAGCGCCCAGGTCCACAGGAACAACAACAGTTGCCCCAGCATCGACCCCAGTACCAACTGGGCGCTTTCGTAGAAGCCAGGCCCCCGCGCCGCCCAAACCAGCCAGTACACCAGGAGCAAGGTTCCGGCCACCAGCGCGGCCCCCGTGGCGCGATGAGTGATAGACAGAATCGAGGTCATTTGTGGTTTGTAGTAGGGGCCGATCATGAACGGCGATAGCGGCCGCTTGTTGGCTGCTGACATACGTTTCTCCTCTTTTTTCAAGACACAGTGGCGAAAGTCAGGACCTGCTCTTTATTGTGCGCTGCAAAATCACGGGCTGCAAAAAAACACCCGGAATGAAAAACCGGAGAGCTGAAAGCAGATCGCGGGAACAACAGACCTGCAGGCGCTTAAAAGTCGATGCAGCGCCCGGCTTTTTCCCAGTCGCCGTAGCGGGTGGGTTCGGGGCCTTTCGGGCCACCGTATTCCTTCGGCCGCTGGGGGGGCAGCTTAGCTTCGGGCAGCGGGTCAGGGGGAGTGGCAGGCAGTGGCAACGGCTGCGGATCAGGCTGATTCATTGATGATTCTCGTTGTTTGGATGCAAGAATGGCGGTGGTCAACCATTCCGGTCCCACGGGTGGGGGGACGCCGGGGAGTGGCGGAAAGTTGGCCGTTGCGGCGATGCGTCCCCGGTGGGTTATAGCGCGGTATTATGCCGTTCATGCCCTCTGATCGCAATGAATCCGTACCTGATCAAGGGTTTTGTCCTGGGGCGAGCATCGTGATCGTCGTTGAAAAAAAACTGATGGAGTTCAAGATGATGAATACAGAATTGGGTGAGCCTCCGGAACCGGGGTGGCGGGCGGCAGTCAATGATGGCTGGCGCAGCGAACTGTCCCATCATGGGCTGATTGCAGTGCGTGGTCCTGACGCCAATCCCTTTCTGCAAGGGCAGCTGACCTGCGATATCCAGGAAGCGACTTTGGCGCACAGCCTGCTGGGCGCCTACTGCTCGCCCAAGGGTCGGGCGCTGGCCTGTTTCCGCTTGTTCCGGCGCGGTGATGCGGTTTATCTGGAGCTGCCTCGCGATCTGGTCCGGCCAACCCTGGTCCGGCTGAACAAATATGTGCTGCGGGCCAAGGTGACGTTGGAAGACGCCAGCGACCGCCTGCAGCGCTTTGGCATTGCCGGGTCGCATGCCGCCGCCCTGATGATGAAACCGATCGGCGCGATCCCGGAGGTGGCGAACGGAATATTACATACCGCTGAAGATGAATCTGCCCTCACGGTGATCCGCCTGCCTGGCCCGATGCCGCGTTTTGAAGCGTATGGCCCTGCGTCGGAGATGCAAACTCTTTGGAAAGCCCTCGATGACCCGCTAAGGTTGACTGACAGTGAATCGTGGCGGTTGCTGGATATTCTGGCGGGAATCCCGGCGGTGTATCCCGAAACGGTGGAAGCTTTTGTGCCGCAGATGCTTAACCTGGATTTGTTAGGCGGGATCAGTTTTCAGAAGGGTTGCTATACCGGGCAGGAAATCGTCGCCCGCACTCGCTATCTGGGTAAGCTCAAGCGGCGGATGTACCTGGCTCGGGTAGACAACCCCACGACGCCCGGACCCGGCAACCCATTATTTTCGCCGCAGGCTGACGCCAGTCAAAGCGCCGGGCAATTAGTCGACGCCTGCCGCCATCCCGACGGTGGGTATGCAGTGCTGGCGGTCGCGCTGATCGACTGCGCGGAACATGGAACCCTGCATCTGGACAAGGTGAACGGACCATTGCTGCGACTGGAGCCATTGCCGTATGGATTCGAGACGACGGTTTCTGACTGACTTTTTATCAAACGGGGGAATTAGACGCCATCATGAACTGGCCCAATACGCTATTGACCGAGCGACTCGGCATTCGTTATCCCATTATTCAAGCGCCGATGGACGGCGGCCCTGGATCTCCTGAACTGGTGGCGACCGTCGCCAACGCTGGCGGGTTGGGAACGCTGGCCGGAGGATCAATGCCGCCGGCGCGATTACGCGCCGTTATTGCCGAAGTACGTGCGCTCACGGACCGTCCGTTCGCGGTTAATCTGGCGGCGGCCAGCCCGGGCCGGATCGATCCGGCCCGCATTGCCCGCGCCTGCGAGCTGCTGGCCCCCTACCGCGCTGAACTGGGACTGTCGCCAGAGCCGCCGGAACCACCAGAGCCACTGGACTTTGATGAACAGCTGGATGTCATTTTGGAAAGTCAGATTCCGGTGCTGAGTTTCAGCTTTGGCGCACCAGACAGCGGATATCTGACGCTATTGCGGGAAGCCGGTATTACCATCATCGCAACGGCCACTCACCTGCTGGAAGCCATTGTGCTGGAGGAAGTTGGGGTCGATTTCATTGTCGCCCAAGGCGCCGAGGCGGGTGGTCATCGCGGCGCTTTCATTGGCCAGCCGGAGCAGGGCCTGGTCGGGACCATGACCCTGACTCCCTTGCTGGCCAAATATGTGGCGACGCCGATTATCGCCGCCGGCGGGATCATGAACGGGCGCGGCATCGCCGCCGCCCGGATGCTGGGCGCAGTCGGCGTTCAAATGGGCACGGCCTTTCTGGCCTGTCCGGAAAGCGGCGCGCATCCCGCCCACAAAGCGCTATTGCGCCAAGGCAGCGAAATCGCCACGACACTGAGTCGGGCATTCACTGGTCGTTATGGTCGGGTGTTGCGTAACCGGTTGACCGTGGAGTTGCAAGCGCACGAGGCCGAGTGGCCGGGGTTTCCGCGGCAACTCTTCCTGACGCAGGATTTGCAACGGGTTGCCGCTGACCGAAATTTGACCGATTTCATGGCGCTGTGGGCAGGTCAGGGTTGTCATCTCTGCGAAGATCGTCCGGCAGCGGGGCTAATGGCAAGCTGGGCTGAGCAAGCAGCGGCATTACTGGGCGAGAGCGAACGTCAGAAACCCATCCGAATAGCGGACGACCTACCTGATCCAGCGAGTCTGATCTAGGCCGTGTTGATGTTCTGTTGTAACCAAATCAATGTGCAGGCGAAGTAAAGAAAGTGAAAATAGGGGCGCGCATATTGATCGAAACGCGAAAAAAACCAACGAAATTATTTGATCCTTCCGATGAAACATTCGATCTGATTGCGTTCTTTATAAAGCGGGCGATGATAATCACGCTGTAGCACGCGATTGGCTTTCGGCGGAATGACCGGAATCGTGCCTTGACTCGTGAAGAATGCCAACACAGCGTCGGTGTCGTAGGCTTTATCTATAACAGGGCAAAATCGGTAGAAATGTTGTGCAAACAGCAAGGGCGCTTGGGGGACATCCGCCGCTTGATCCGGGGTCAGCAGCATCCGGAGCGACTTTCCGATCCCGTTGACGACGAAATGGATTTTGGTGCTGAATCCCCCGGAACGGCCCAGAGCTTGATTCGGGGAAAGGGCTTGACCGGGGCGCCCCCGCCGCGCAGGCATGGGCGCGCACGATATCGCCCATCATCAAACGGGTATTTCCCCTATTTCGAAGATGCTCATCACAGCAGTTGAGGGACACTACCGAAATTCATGACGAAAAGGATTTGTCCATACGCCTGAAACTGACACGAGAAGCATTGCCGGCAAAGAGAGGCTTTGATCGATGCACAACATAGCGCTCAAGTGGGACTTGGCAAAAAGTCGTCGTGTCTCCTAAGCTTGATGTTGTTGTCGCGATCCGCAGGGCGGCAACCGAACGGATTGACCCGAACGAGGTGGGTTCCGTGCGGAGCACGGGCCAACTCCACCCACGCTTAGGTTGCGCCTTGTTTGGTCGCTTGGAATCCGGTTTTCCGAGGGGCGTCGCTCTGATCATCGTTATCGTGCGACTTCAACACCAGATTGTTTAGATAGAGGTTGAACAATGAACGGTTTCATTATGGCTCCATCCCACAATAAACCCGACCGCCATGACGCCACAGGAGCTTTCCATATCGGGGCCGCAAAGTTTCAGAAGGTCCACTCGCTACCCCCGTGGGTGCGCTTCGAGAATACCGAGGACAGCAAGACGGCCGATGCCAAGGGGTTCCTAAAGATGATTCAGGACCAGGCTGGCGGCTGGGATGTTTTCGCCTATTTTGGCCACGGCGACTTCAACGCTTTGGGATCAGCCGACGTTCGCGGTCGCAAGGGAGCGACCAACCTGGCCAATGTCCTCCGTCCAAAATGCAACTCCGGCGCCATTATCATGCTGTACGCCTGCAATACCGGCGCTCCTGACGGTTTCGCCCAGTGGTTAGCCGAGGATCTCGCCAGCATTAAAGCGACCGTCTATGCCCACGTGCCGCCTAAGGGCCATACCTTTCAGAACGCCAACGTGGTCTCCTACCCTGGGAGCGCGCCGGTCATCGCACACAGCTCCCGTCTCTGGGGCGACTGGTACCGGGACATGCACGCCTCAGGCAACGACTTATGGGCGCGCTTTCCGTTCATGACGGCGAAAGAGCTGGAGGCGGAGTTGACAGCCCCCGGATCTCTAATGGGTCGCTGGGCAGTTGGCGGTAATACCGAAGGCTGGCATGAAGTGTTCTTCGGCGACATGACCGTCGTCCGGACCGACACTATCAGCCGCTACACCATCCGCGACCGTGGGGAGTGGACCGTGGCGCACCACAAACTCACCATCAACTGGGGGAATGGCGAGAGAGAAGAATGGCCGTTACCTCTAAATCCGCACCGGCAATCCGTCAAGCACAGCGACGACGGCGGGATGAAAACTATAAAGGCCACGCGAATCGAGGCGCCCAACATCAATGCGCAGAACCTCTTCCATGGCCAGCTCCACCTCAAGCAATCCAAACTCATCAAGGCGGGTTAGCCGACGGGAAATCAAAGTACGTCTAATAACCTGTTTCTCAACTGAAAATATGGCAAAGAGTAACAGCAAAAGATCTTCAATCTTCAATCTTCAATCTTCTTCGCAACTGCTCCAGCAGTGCGTCCCTGGACCGCAGCAGCGGCTCTGGCAGCAGTTGCGCCAACTCCAGTAACAGCGGCGATTGTAATCGCGCCCGCCGTAACAGGTCCCGATCCGCCAGCGCCACCGTCGCTTCGTCTTGTCGCAGCACAGTTCCCTGGTGAAAAATCGCCACTTGGTCAGCCCAGGCATAAGCCAGTTCCACGTCATGCGTGGCGAACACCAGGGTCGCGCCAGTTTCATGCAACTGCTGCAAAGCATCCAGCAGACGCGCCACCCCCTGTGAATCAAGGCCCGCCGTCGGTTCATCCAGCGCCAGCAACTCCGGGCGCATCGCCAGAATCCCGGCGATGGCCACCCGTTTCTTCTGGCCAAAACTGAGGGTATGGGTTGCCCGGTCGGCCAGATCAGCGATTTCCAGCGCCGTCAGCGCTTCGTTCACCTGCTCGCGGGCTTCTGCTTCCGACAGCCCCAGATTGAGTGGTCCGAATGAGACATCTTGCCCAACGGTCGCGGCGAACAGTTGATCTTCTGGCTCCTGCAACACCAGCCCCACCCGCCGCCGCCAGTCGGTCAGAGCGCGATGATCGTAGCGCACCGGTTGTCCGTCCAGCCGGATTGCGCCGCGAGTTGGTTGCAACGTCCCGTTGAGGTGAAGCAGCAGGGTGGTTTTTCCGGAGCCGTTAGCGCCAAGAATCGCCAGTTTCTGGCCCTTGGCTACGGTCAGGTTAAGACCACGCAGCGCCATAACGCCGTTTGGATAGGCGTAATCCACGCCGCAAAGCGCCAGCAATGGCGCTGTCATATCCATCCGCTAGCCAGCCCGGTCAGCCCAACCAGCGTCATCGCCAACGCCAAGCGCGGCCAGGATAGCGGCCACTCCAGTTGCAATACCTTCAAATCACCGGCATAGCCGCGCGCTGCGAGGCCGATTTCCAGCCGCCGAGCACGCGCCAACGCCCGTTGAAACAGATTGCCGGCCAATAATCCGGTGGACCGTAATCCGCGATCAAAACGGGAATAGCCGAGTCGGGCAGCCTGCGCTTGCCGGCCCGTCAGCGCCCGTTCGGCAAAAACGAATATCAGCCGGTAGATCAGCAAGATCAACTCAATGATTCCGGCAGGAACACCCGCGCGGCGCACCAGTGGAATCAAATCCGCCATTGGCGTAGTCAGGGTTAAAAAGCTCAGGCAACCGACTGCCGCCAGCGCCCGCACACTGGTTTCCAGCGCTAATTGCAGACCATCCGGGGAGAAATGGAGGCTGAAACCGTCATTAAAGCTCAACGAAATCGCCAGAAACGGAATGCCGGCGAGCAGAAACGCCGCCGGCGCGGCCAACACGCCCAGGACGGTTTTTAGCGGGATGCCTGCGCCGCCCACCGTCGCTAACGTTGTACCCGCCAACGCCAGCGGGCCGATGCGTAACGGCGGCAGAACCAGAGTTAACAGCAGTAACGTCAGCGCGGGCAGCAGTTTTTCCAGGGGATGCCGGTTGCGCCAGCGGTTGGTCCAGGCGTAATGGTCAATGGCCTGCATCAACCCGATCCTGTTGCCGCGACCGGGCTCGACCACGCCGGAAACCCAGATAATAGCCGAGCACCCCGGCGCCCAAGGCGGCTTGCAGGGCAAATAATCCGCTCGCAATTTCGGTGGGCGGCTCCCAGACAAATCGGAACCAGGGCTGATAGCCCGGTTGGATAGCAGCCACGATTTCCATTGCCTGACCATCCGAGCCGGCAAATTCAGCGCCTTTGCGGTGGCTGCCAATCAGTACCGAACCGACCACCAGAGTCCCCGCCAGCAGCAGCAACCAACCATTTTGCGCTTTCATAAGCGCGCCTCCGCAGTCAGGATTTCTGGTAAGAACTTCAGTCTTTGCAGTTCGTCACTACTGTATTCCCGAAGGAAATTGACAATGACCACCGTGAGTAACCCCTCGACCACCGCCAGCGGCAACTGGGTCGGCGCGAATACGCCGATGAACTTGATGAATGACCCGGCAACGCCACTGGCCGGATCGGGAAACGCCAGCGCCAGTTGTCCAGCGGTGACGGTATAGGTCGCCATATCGCCCAGCATCGCTGCCAGAAACACGCTGACCGCCAGCGGCGCGTTCAGGTTCTGGGTCCCGCGCAGCAATCCGTAGGCCACCCAGGGACCGACAATCGCCATGGAAAACACGTTGGCGCCCAAGGTGGTCAAGCCGCCATGCGCCAGTAATAACGCCTGAAACAGCAGCACAATGGTTCCCAACAGCGCCATCACCGAAGGGCCGAACAGGATTGCGCCCAGTCCGGCGCCGGTCGCATGAGAACAACTGCCCGTCACCGAAGGCAGCTTGAGCGCGGATAGCACAAAAGCGAAGGCGCCTGATGCGGCCAGCAGCAACTTGGTCTGCGGTTGATCATGCATCAGGCGAGTAACGCGGCGGGCGCTGAAGATGACGAATGGCAAGGAAATGGCGGTCCATGCGGCGGCGTGCAGCGGCGGCAAGAAACCTTCGGCGATATGCATGACAAACCTCCCCCGTGATGAATGAGCAGGTTCGGGTCGGGCGTCTTGGGAAAGCGGTCGCCGCACACGATAAAATGAAGGCGACATGCTGGCTGGGACGATCCGCAACCCCGGAACACCCCGCCCGGAATGAAGCTGGAAGACAATCCCGGCAGGTCTCCTGGCTCACAGGTCTTCGTCGCTTTCCCAACCTTCCCAGCCGGTTTGGCCAGTGGCGCACAGGGGGTGGACTCGCTGTTTACAGTTGCGGGGGCAGCCCTGGAATTGGCAACATGGTTGCTGCACCAGATTCCCTTTTTATCCCCTCCGGCGAGCGCCATCAGGGAAACCGGATCGCTACAATGCGGGGATGCTAAGCCTGCCCGGTAAGGACGTCAACTGAGCCGCAGTAGCGATTGAATTTGTTGATGCTGCGTTGCACAATCATTTAATCCTTGTCTACGGAAAGCGCGGAAAGATTAAAGGCAAGCCTCTTTAACCTTACTTATAGTCGCCATGATGAGCAATAAACGCCTATTAGTCGTTGATGATGAACCAGACTTTGGCGAATTTGTCCGCCAGGTCGCCCAATTGCTTGATTATGAAGTCATGGTGGCTACGAATAGCCGGGCTTTTCAGCAAGGCTACATTGATTTTCAGCCCAATTTGATCATTCTCGATATGGTCATGCCGGACATGGATGGCAATGAAGTGCTACTCTGGCTGTTGCGACAGGGCTATGACGCCGGCCTGATTATCACCACTGGCTACAGCCCTGACTATGCCCAGGAAGCTAAGACTCTGGCAGAGTTCAATGGCTTGAAAAAAGTCAGCACCCTGACTAAACCGGTCAGGCTGGCTGAGTTGCGTACGGCGTTGACCCGCAATGGCGTCTTGGAAGCGGACCGCCGCCAGACTTTTTAATTGGGACTTTCACCCCGCATGAGCTTTGACTCCTCTGGCCGGATTGGCGTTGAGCGCTGTCCGGAATGAATTCATCATCTCGAACGTCTGAACACGTTTGGCGCAACCGCCCGATCCGTCGGCAGCTGTTGTTATCCCATTTATCCGTAGCGGCGGTGGGATTGGGCATGTTGTGCATCGCCCTGTTCTCCACCTTTGAACTCCGCGCCCGGATCAGTCTGCTGGCTAACGAAGGGGTGCCGCTGATGCAGGCTTCGGCGCAGATGCTGGCCGGTGTCCAGCGTTCGCTGGCTGGTTTGCGCGGCTGGGTCAGCTTGGGCGATCCGAAGTTTGTGGCCGACAGTCAGGCGGCCTGGCGTGAAGACATCGAGCCAGCGCTGGACATACTCAACCAGGAATGCCCGCATGTTTTGGAACAGGCCTGCAATCTGCAGCGTTTGCACCGCCTTAAAGCGCTGTTGACTGATCTGAGGGGATCGCAGACGTGGGTGCAGAATATGGCCCACACTCCGGGCAATGATCCGGCGCGAGTGATTTATCAGCGGGACGCCGCGCCCCACGCTGATCAGGTAGATACCGTGATTGTGGCCCTGCTTCAGGAGGAAAACGAACAGGATGGCGACCCTGGGCATAAGCGCCAAATCATGCGCCTGGTGGAGCTGCAAAGCGCTTTCGCCGCCACCCGTCTGCAGTTGCGGGAATTGCTGGGCGACAATGGCCTGGATTATGAAGCGCAGTTCCGTCAGCACCTGGATCAGACCGCAGCCGCTGTCGTGCAACTGGCCGCCGAACTGCCGTCAACGGTCAGGCAGCGCCAGTTACTCAAGCAGTTGCAAACTGAATTGAGCGCCTTCACCGAGTTTGCTCAGGAAATGATCCGCATCCGCCGCTCGCCGGATGCGAATATCGCCATGCACACCCTGGCGCAGCAAACCGATCCGCTGGCTCATCAGGTCATTGCACTAGCCTCGGCGCTGACGGCTGATTCCCGTCAGCGGCTGGAGCGGGAAGCTGAAGCCGCCCGCGCCGCCAGTTCGATGACGGTCTGGAATCTGATGGCGATGATTTCCATCATGCTGGTTACGGCCTATGTCCTGTCCCGGCGCCAGGCCGAAGCAGTCTCCCGTCCGCTGACTTCGCTGGCCGAGGCGACGCAGCGGCTGGCCGATGGCCAGTTGTATGACGATTTGCCAGTAAGTAATGACGAACTGGGTGAACTGACCTACTCGTTCAACGTCATGCGAACCTCGTTGCAACAGGCCCAAGCGGAATTGCGTGAAGCCAACGCCCGGTTGGAGCAGCGGGTCGCCGAACGTACGGCTGCGCTGGAAGCGGCTAACACCGCCTTGAGTCTGGAGATCTCCGGTCATACCCAAACCGAAAAAGCCTTGCGGGAAAGCGAGGCGCGGTTGCTGGCGATGACTAAAGCCATTCCCGATCTGGTGTTCGTGGTGGATGAAGATGGGTTGTATCGGGAAATTCTGGCTGCCCGGACCGACACAGTCGCCATTGGCCCGCTGCGCGGGAAGCGCCTGAACGAAGCCCATTCCCCGAAGATGGCCGATTATTTTCTGGAGATCATTCACCGGTCGCTGACCACCCAGCATATTCAGGTCGCTGAATACGAACTGCATACGGCGTCGGGATTACGCTGGTTCGAGTCGCGCACTGCGCCGCTGGAGGTCGAGTTCGATGGCAAAGCCGCCGTCATCGTGGTGGCTCGCGACATCACCCAGCGCAAGCAGACCGAGACCCAGCTTAGGCAAGCGCAGAAAATGCAGGCGATTGGTCAGCTCACCGGCGGCATTGCTCATGATTTCAACAATTTGCTGGCGATTATCATGGGCAACCTGGAATTGTTGCACGAACAGTTGACCGCGCAGCCCCGGTTGCTGGATCTGGCCCAACAGGCGCTCAAGGCGGTGGATCGGGGCGCCAACCTCAGCCGGCGGCTGCTGGCCTTCGCCCGCCGCCAACCACTGCTGGCGCAGCCGACCGATCTGAACAAGCTGGCGCAGAGCATGCTGGATTTAATGCGCCGCACCCTGGGCGCCACCATCCAGGTGGATACGATGCTGGCCGCGGATCTACACCAGACGCTGGTCGATCCGGGACAGTTTGAGACTGCTTTGCTCAATCTGGTGATCAACGCCCGCGACGCCATGCCGCACAACGGGAAACTGAGCCTGGAAACCGCCAATGTCATTCTCGACCGCGATCATCTCGTGGCCCATCCCGATGTGCGGCCCGGCCCCTATGTGATGCTGGCGGTCAGCGATTCAGGTGTGGGCATGACCTCGGACCTGCTGGAACATGCCTTTGAGCCATTTTTCACTACCAAGGAAGCCAGCAAAGGCAGCGGGCTGGGCTTGAGCATGGTGTATGGCCTGGTCAAGCAGTCGGGTGGGCATATCGCTATTTACAGCGAACCCGGTCATGGCACGACGGTTCGGTTGTATCTGCCGCCGCTGCTGCGCCCAACGCTGGCGCTGCCGGAAGCGCCCATAGCCGAAGCGGTTCCCCAGGGTCAGGGCGAGACCATTCTGGTGGTCGAGGACGACGCCGATGTTCGTCAGTTTGCGGTTAGCGCCTTGCGGAGTCTCGGTTATGACATCCAGCAGGCGGGCGAGGCTGAAACGGCGCTGCGACTGCTGGAAACCGTGTCAGAAATCGCCCTGTTATTTACTGACATTGTGTTGCCGGGGGGGATGGACGGGGTGGGACTGGCGACTGAAACGCACCGCCGTTATCCCGGCCTGCCGATCCTGTTCACTTCCGGTTACACCGAACATACCCTGGTTGGCGGCGGCCAGATAGTGGAGGGGGTCGAGGTGCTGACCAAGCCGTATCGAAAGGTGGAATTAGCCGGCAAGTTACGGGCGTTGCTGAACCGGCGGCGCGAAACCCGCTCAGGATCCCGCGCCTGACCGGGGATTGGTTTGTGTGCGGCGGCTGGCTATCATGAATCGCTCTCGTGATTTAATTCCATTGATAGTGTTACCGAGGAGATCTTGATATGCCCCTGACCAACCGTCTCGCCGCTGAATTCATCGGCACTCTCTGGCTCGTGCTGGGCGGCTGTGGCAGCGCTGTGCTGGCCGCCGCTTTTCCCAGTGGCGATCCCACCAATCCTTTCGGCATCGCTTTCGTCGGTGTGTCACTGGCGTTCGGCTTGACCGTACTGACTATGGCTTATGCCATCGGCCACATTTCCGGCTGTCACCTGAACCCAGCCGTTTCGGTAGGATTATGGGCGGGCGGGCGCTTTCCGGCGGCTGACCTGGTGCCCTACATCATCGCCCAGGTGCTAGGCGGCCTGGCGGGCGCGACCATCATCTACCTGATCGCGACCGGTAAACCGGGTTTTGACGTGGTGGCGAGCGGTTTTGCCGCCAATGGTTTTGGTGAACACTCGCCGGGCAAGTACGGGCTGAACGCTGCGATCGTCTCTGAGATCGTGATGACCTTCATGTTTCTGATCGTGATTCTCGGCTCAACCCACAAGAACACCCCGACTGGATTTGCGCCGATCGCCATTGGCCTGTGCCTGACGCTAATTCATCTGATCAGCATCCCGGTCACTAATACTTCGGTTAATCCGGCTCGCAGCACCAGTCAGGCGATCTTTGTCGGTGGCTGGGCTTTGCAGCAACTGTGGTTGTTCTGGGTAATGCCGATCATCGGCGCCGCCGCTGCCGGCTTCTTCCATCGCTGGATGGCGAGCGACCATCCAACCGCTTGATCCAGTAGATAACGCCGGGCGCTTCCCCGCACCCGGCGTCAGACCCCTTACCGCGCCGTGAAATAAATATCACCGTACCAGGCGGCAGCGCTCTGACCGCTATTATCGGTGTCGGTCATCAACGCTACGGCGTCCACGACATCAATCTCTTCACCAAATAGTTGCCGGAAGTCAGCGCGGATATTGCGTTTCTCGCTGACCCAATGCCCGGCATCCCTGGTTCCTGACCGTAACGCCATCACCCGGGCGTTGCTGGTAAAAGCGTTATTCCAGGTGGCCCCCACCGGTTGATTGCTGGACCAGACATAAACCAGCGAGCGGGTTTTCCAGAACGCCGCGCCGCCGGATACGACAAGGTAGACCCGCGCTGGATAATCATCGCCGGCCTTGCTCCGCTCATCTACACCGTCCAGCACCTGATCGACCCGCCAGGACCAGTTCAGCCAGGGCGTACGGTTCAAATCGACCCGGATTTCCCGGTACAACCCGGACGCCGCTCCTTGGCTCTCTGCAAACAGCGCCCGCCGCCCACTTTTATCGTCAATGCCATAGCGGGTTTCACCCTTGAAGACTTTGGTCTGCCAGTCCGTCATCTCGCCGGCGGAAAACCGACCGATCATGACGGATTCATCCGCGGCGCCCACCCCACCGGCAACGGCCAGCAGTACTGCGCCCAACAAGGTTTGGTATCTCATGGTTGCTCCCTGACCGGTGTAAACAGCCGGTCCAGCAAATCTGCATCATCAAAATGGCGTTGCCCCACGAAGGCGATCGCGTGGCGGCCCTGCTCGCGCATCGCGCCAGGCGAGGGAACGCCGGTCGGCCACAACAGCCAGCGCTCGGCCCGCTCGCTGCCCACGACCAGCCCATCTGACCCGAACAAGCTGCGTCGCCCGTCGCCCTCCACAGCAACCGCATACAGCATGACGTAATCACGCGACGGTAGAATGATCGCCGCCCCCGGTTGGTCGCTGTAGACCCGTTGCAGGAAATGACTGCCGGAAGCCAACCGGAGGATCAGCCGCTCGCCGGGTTTGGGAATAGGCGCGGGTTGCGGCGCTAACGGGGGTTCGGCCCAATCCGCTGTTTCCGGCCTCAATCGCAAAGCCGGCCCCGGAAACAACAGGTGATAGCAGCCGCAGGGATGGATACTGTCGTAGAGTAGAGGCCGACCCGACTGATCCAGCGTCACCCGCCATAGCATCCCATCCAGTGGTCCGCCCAGCAGATCAAACACACCGGTTTGCGGGCGGGCCGTGAACCAGATGAGGTAGTTCAGTTGCAGCACCGGCTCATCGCGCCATCGGGCGTAAGAGACCGAGCGATAGAGCACCGGTTCGCCAGGATCGACCGTCGGAACGCCATCAGCCCGCCAGTACGGGGTTCCAGGCTGGTCAGCCTCACTGGCTACGTCAATTTCCCAGATCGGCGCATGCGCCGCGAACAGTGAGTCCAGTTGCGCCGGCGCCGGTTCAGGAATGCCGAGCGCATCGCGGGGCAAGGCGGTAAAATTGGGGGCATTGGGCGGTTCAGGAGAACCATAGCGGCGCAACTCACCCTGAATCGGCAGTTCCGTCAGCGGCGGCGCGAACCGGGCGCGGGTTTCTTCCTGATAACGAAACACGCCGAAATCCACCGGCAACATAGTGAGAGGATACAACCCCACCACCTGATTCACGGTCAGGTATTCATCCGCGACCCGCGCCCGCGCCCTGATCAACGCCAGCCGTTCGGGATCGTGCAGATCGATAGCCTGCAACGTAGCCGCACAACGCTCCAACCGGGTGAGCATTCCGGTTTCCGGCGCATGACGGCGATTCAACTTAGATTGAATGACGCCCGGCAGCGAATTCCACTCCACCTGCCGGGCGGCTTGATCCAGCCGGTTCAGGCGCGTCAGCCAGGCGGCGGTTGCAACAAGGTTCATGGGTTGATCGCGGTAGCCCGCCAGAAAACGATCCACCCGCAGGTAGGGAAACCCGGCGATCCGGGCCGGCGAGGATGGTGTAGTTCCCGCTGCCGCAACAGCGGCATCCAGCGCAGCATAAGCCTCCAGACAGCGTGCAGCGGCGGAATCAGCCGGCGGGTGGGGCGGATTCAGGGCGCAGCCAGTCAACATTGCCGCCGCTGACAAAAGCATGGACAAGAACCAGCGCAGTGCATTCATCATATTCGCCTCGTGTATTCTCGATCCCAAAATCCCAGCCCATCCTAAACTTTGGAGAAACCATGCGGGTCCATCTGCTCTCGACGGCGGTTGCGCCACTCGGTTCCGGGCTGGGCGGCGGGGTGGAAACGATGATCGTCAACGCCGCTCATCAGTTGATGACCCTCGGCCACGCGGTGCAGATTATTGCGCCGCTGGGTTCAGTCGCCGCCGGGGTAGCCGTGGTTGCCTTGCCGGGCGAATTGGCTCCGACGGCGGTGGGATGTGACTACGACGCCCTGATTGCCCTCCGATCTGACGCCTTTCTGGCTCAGGCCCTGCGCTGGCTGGCCGAACAGGCCCGATCTGGCGACGCCATTCTCAACTTCTCGTATGACTGG